>NZ_CATKPC010000008.1:0-177738 GCF_949769265.1 Cellulomonas endometrii
GCCCCGCGCCCCTGACCGCCGAGTGGACGATCCCGACGGACACGCCGACGGCGTGTCCGTCGGGACGTTCCACCCGAGGGCTTCGCGGCGGTCACGGCCAGCCGAGGTGCCGGTCCCAGCGGTCGTCGGTGCGGGTGTACAGCACGCGCAGGTGCGCGCGGTCCGAGTCGCCCTGCCAGAGCTCGACGTGGTCCGGCACGACCGCCCACAGCTGCCACGTCGGCACCACGAGGCGCGGCTCGCGGTCGACGCGGGCGCGCGCCTCGGCGATGGCCGTGGTCATCTCCCCGACCGAGTGCAGCACCTCCCCCGGGCGGGACGCGAGGGCCGCGGCGCGGGAGCTCGGCGAGCGCCCGAGGAAGTCCGCGGCGGACGTGCCGTCGTCGAGCGGGCGCGCGGGGCCCGCCAGCCGGACCTGCCGGCCGAGCGGCTGCCAGTAGAACGTGAGCGCCGCCCGCGGGTTCTCGGCGAGGTCCCGGGCCTTGGTCGTGCGGGCGTCGGTCGCGAACACCCAGGCGCCGTCCACGACGTCCGCGAGCAGCACGACGCGGGAGGTGGGCGCCCCGTCGGCGCCGACGGTCGCGACGGTCATGGCGTGCGGCTCGGGGACCCCCGCGGCGACCGCGGCGGCGAACCACTCGCCGAACGCCTGCTCCGGGTCGCCGGGCAGGGCGTACGGGTCGACCTCGGGCAGGTCACCGGTCAGCGCGGGCAGGGCCCGGATCCGGTCCCGGATCGTCGGTCGCGGCATCATCGACCCAGTATCGACCGGGCGCGACGGCCGCGGCCGGGACACCGGCCGGGACCTCGGGGCCCCGGCCGGCGTGCCGGCGCCGGCGCGTCAGTCCAGCGCGAGCAGCGGGTCGCCCGCGGCGACCCGGGTGCCCGGCTCCGCGAGCCGGGTGAGCGAGTCGGGCTGCGCCTCGAGGCCGATGACCGGGCAGATGGCCGACCGGCCGCCGCCCTCGACCACCGCGGGGTCCCACTCGACGAGGAGCTGACCCTGCTCGACCGCGTCCCCCTCGGCGACGTGCAGGGTGAACCCCTCGCCGCCGAGCTGCACGGTGTTGATGCCGAGGTGCACCAGCACCCCGCGCCCGCCCTCGGCGAGCAGCACGAACGCGTGCGGGTGCAGCTTCGCGACGGTGCCCGCCACGGGGGCGACGACCGCGCGGCCCGCGTCGGGGTCGGGCTGCACCGCCAGGCCGGGCCCGACGATCTCGCCGGAGAACACCGGGTCGTCCACGTCCGCGAGGGCGTGCACGAGCCCGGCGACCGGGGCGAGGACCGTCAGAGCGGCCATCAGCGCAGGTCCTCGATGTCGGAGGCGAGGGTGTCCGCCTCGGGCCCGACGATGACCTGGACGACGGTGCCGGACTGCATGACGGCGATCGCGCCCGCCGCCTTCAGGACGGACTCGGTGACCTTCGACGGGTCCTCGACCTCGACGCGCAGCCGCGTGATGCACGGCTCCAGGTCGACGATGTTGGCGTCCCCGCCCAGTCCGGCGAGGATCTGCTCTGCCTTGCTCATGGTGTTCTCCTTCGGGTGGCTCAGTCGGTGGGGTCGGGGGTGGCCCCGGTGCGGGGGCCGGTCACATGAGGTCCTCGAGGTCGGACGCGAGGGTGTCGACGCTCGGTCCGATGACGACCTGGACCACGCGGCCGGACACCATCACACCGAACGCGCCGGCGGCACGCAGGGCGGCGGTGTCGACGCGGGACGGCTCCTTGACCAGCGAGCGCAGCCGGGTCGTGCACGGCTCCATCTCGTCGATGTTGCCCACGCCGCCGAGGCCGGCGAGGATCGCCGCCGCCTGGTCGGTGCCTGCGCGCGTCATCCGGTTCCTCCCGCTGGTCATGGCTGGGCCCCGACGGCCTCGGGCTGCGCGGAACGGACCCGCGGGACGAGGGCGGGGCCGGGGGCGCTGAGCGGCACCCACACGCTGTACCGGTCGCCGCGGTAGCAGGCGCGCGAGTACATGCAGGGGGTGTCGCTGCTGAAGGTGCGGCGGGTGGCGCGCAGGACGGCCCGGCTGGCGCGCAGGTCGAGCAGCGCGGCCTCCTCGTCGCTCGCCTCCGACGCGGTGAGCGTCTCCTCGCCCCACGACGGGTCGAGCCCGGCGGCCCGCAGCGCGTCGTGCAGGCTCGGCGGCGCGCCGTCGGCGAACAGGCCGGGCAGCAGCGCGACCGGCAGCCAGTGCTGCTCGATGCTCATGGGGCTGCCGTCGGCGTACCGGACGCGGGACAGGTGGTGCAGCGGGGCGCCGACGTCCGTGCCGAGGGCGTCGGCGGCCTCGGGGGTGGCGGGGACCGTGCGGGTGCCGAGCACCCGGGTCTCGGGGCGCATCCCGCGGCGGCGCATCTCCTCGCCGAATGTCGTGAGCCGCATCTCGAAGTCCATGGGCTGCGGGGCGACGAACGTGCCGCGGCCCTGCTCGCGCACCAGGACGCCCTCGGAGACGAGCGCGTCGACCGCCTGCCGGACCGTCATGCGGGAGACGCCGAACCGCTCGCACAGCGTCCGCTCGGACGGGATGGCGTCGCCCACGTGCAGCTCGGCCTCGACAAGGCCGGTGAGGAAGGAGCGGACCGCCTGGTACTTGTGGGCGGGCGGGGTCTGCTGCGCGTGCACGGCCTCACCCTCCCACCTCGGTCGACGTCGTCCGGACACCACCGGCGCGTCGCGGATCGACGTGCGGTCGGGCTGTGGTCCTTGACACATCTTCCGGTCTAGACCACTCTGACCGCAACTGGTCCAGACAACTTGCCGGACTCGACGGCGAACACGCAAGTTCCGTGCCTCCTCCCCCGGACGCACACCGCTCGCACGCACTCCGCACACCTGAAGACACCCGTCGCCGACGGGTCCTCCCCTCCGCCCCGGGCCGCCCTGCGGGACGCCCCGGAGCCGATCTTCCGACGAGGAGACACCATGACCGCCACCACGGTCGATGCCCCCAAGCGGGGCATCCCCGGCCTCGCGCAGCTGCAGCGCGTGGGCCGCTCGCTGATGCTGCCGATCGCCTCCCTGCCCGCCGCCGCGCTGCTGCTGCGCCTGGGCCAGGCCGACATGCTCGGCGCCGAGGGCCTGGGCCGGAGCGCCGACTGGCTGCTCCCGGTCGCCGACGTCCTGGCCGGCGCCGGCAACGCCCTGCTGGGCAACCTGCCGATGCTCTTCGCGCTCGGCGTCGCCGTCGGCTACGCCCGCAAGGCCGACGGCTCCACCGGCCTCGCCGCGCTCATCGGCTACCTGGTGTTCACGGGCGTCACCGACGCCCTGTCGCCGTACATCCTCGACCGGGCCGCCGAGGGCGAGACCCAGGAGCTGATCAACTACGGCGTCCTCGGCGGCATCGTGATCGGCCTGACCGCGGCGCTGCTCTTCCAGAAGTTCTACCGGATCAAGCTCCCGCCCTACCTGGCGTTCTTCGGCGGCCGCCGGTTCGTGCCGATCGTCACCGCCGGCGCGGCCGTGCTCATCGGCGTGCTCGCCTCGCTGATCTACCCGGCGTTCGACACCGTCTTCACCTCGGTCGGCGAGTGGGTCACCGGCTCGACCATCATCGGCGCGTTCGTGTTCGGCACCCTGAACCGCCTGCTGCTGCCGTTCGGCCTGCACCACCTGCTCAACTCGCTGCCGTGGTTCCAGTTCGGCTCCTACGACGCCGACGGCCAGACCTGGAACGGCGACATCGCGCGCTTCCTGCACGGCGACCCGACCGCGGGCACGTTCATGACCGGGTTCTTCCCGATCATGATGTTCGCCCTGCCGGCCGCCGCCCTGGCCATCGTGCACACCGCGAAGCCGAAGAACCGCAAGGTCATCGCCGGCATCATGGGCTCGGCCGCGCTCGTCGCGTTCGTCACCGGCGTCACCGAGCCGCTCGAGTTCGCGTTCGTGTACGTGGCCTACCCGCTGTACGCGATCCACGCCGTGCTGACCGGCACCTCGCTGGCCCTCGTCAACGCGCTCGACATCCGCAGCGGGTTCGGGTTCTCCGCGGGCGCCATCGACTACCTGCTGAACTTCCGGATCGCCGAGCAGCCGCTGCTGCTCATCGTGATCGGACTGGTCTACGCGGTCATCTACTACTTCCTGTTCCGCTTCATGATCCTGAAGTTCAACTTCAAGACCCCCGGCCGCGAGGACGACCCCGTCGCCGAGGGTGCGGGCGACGAGGTCGCCGAGCGGACCGAGCGCACGGAGCGCACCGAGCCGGCGACGGTCCCGGCCGGTCGCGCCGAGACCCGGGCCGACGACCCGGCCCGCCGTGCCGACGGCGCCGGCAGCGCCGACGGAGGACGGGTGTGACGCTCGCACTGCGCGGCGTCGGGGTCAGCCCCGGGACGGGCGCCGGCATGGTCCTCACCATGCCGGCGCCCGTCGCCGAGCCCCCCGCCGCCTCCCTGCCCGCCGGCGCCGACCCCGAGGCCGCCGTCGCGGCGATCGAGGCCGCCACCGCCGGCGTGCAGGCCGACCTGACCGCCGCGGCGGCGACGGCCTCCGGGACCGCCGCCGAGGTGCTGACCGTGGCCGCCGCGATGGCCGCCGACCCCGCGCTCGCCGCGGACGCCGGCCGGCGGGTCCGCTCCGAGGGCCGCACGCCCGAGCGCGCCGTCTGGGAGGCCGCGGCGGTGGTGATCGACCAGCTCGCCGCGCTCGGCGGCTACATGGCCGAGCGCACCCGCGACGTCGCGGACATCCGCGACCGGGTGGTCGCCCGGCTGACCGACGTCCGCCCGCCCGGCGTCCCGGACCCGGGGCACCCCTTCGTGCTGGTCGCGCGGGACCTGGCGCCGGCCGACACCGCGACGCTCGACCCCGGCAGGGTCGTCGCGATCGTCACCGTGGGCGGCGGGCCGACGTCCCACACCGCGATCCTCGCCCGGTCGCTCGGCATCCCCGCGGTCGTGGCCGCGCCGGACGCGGCCGACCTGGTCGACGGGGAGACGGTCGTCGTCGACGGCTCGGCCGGTGTGCTGCTGCGGGAGCCGACGGCCGAGGACCTCGCCGCCGCCGACCGCGCCCGCAGCCGCCGGGACCGCGCGTTCACGGGCGTCGGGGCCACGGCCGACGGCCACCACGTGCAGCTGCTCGCCAACGTGGCCGACCCGTCGGGCGCGCAGGCCGCGGCCGACGCCGGCGCCGAGGGCGTGGGCCTGTTCCGCACCGAGTTCTGCTTCCTCGGCCGCACCGAGGAGCCGTCCGTCGAGGAGCAGGTCCGGGCCTACCGCACCGTGCTCGCGGCGTTCGGCGGCAAGAAGGTCGTCGTCCGGACGCTCGACGCGGGCGCCGACAAGCCGCTGCCGTTCGTCACCGCCGAGGGCGAGCCGAACCCGGCGCTCGGCGTGCGCGGGCTGCGCACGGCGGTCAAGCACCCCGAGGTGCTGGACCGACAGCTGGACGCGATCGCCCAGGCGGCGAGCGCCGAGAGCGCCGAGGTCTGGGTGATGGCCCCGATGGTCGCCACGCCCGACGAGGCCGAGGCGTTCGTGCGGCAGTGCGAGGCGCACGGGCTGCGCCAGGCGGGCGTCATGGTCGAGGTGCCCGCGGCGGCCCTGTGCGCCACGGCGGTGCTGGAGCACGCGCGGTTCGCGAGCCTCGGCACCAACGACCTCACCCAGTACGCCATGGCGGCCGACCGGGAGCTCGCCGACCTGGCGCCCCTGTCGACCCCGTGGCAGCCCGCGGTGCTGGCGCTGGTCGCGGCGACCTGCCGCGGCGGCACCGACACCGGCCGGCCCGTGGGCGTCTGCGGCGAGGCCGCCGCCGACCCGGTGCTCGCGCCGGTGCTGGTCGGGCTGGGCGTGACGTCCCTGTCGATGACGCCGCGCGCGCTCGCGGACGTCGCGGCGGTGCTGGCGGAGGTCACGCTGGAGGACTGCCGCCGCGTCGCCGCGCTGGCCGTCGGCGCAGGGACCGCGGAGGCCGGCCGCGCGGCCGTGCGCGACGCGCTCCCGGTGCTGGCAGACCTGGGGCTGTAGCCGCCCGCCGGCCGCCCGCCGACGCAGACGACGAGGCCCCGCGCACCACCTCGGTGCGCGGGGCCTCGTCGTGCGGGCGCGGGGCGCCGGTCAGGCGATCTCGGTCTGCCGCAGGAACGCCTCGAGGGCGTCCAGGCTGGCCTCGGCGTCGGGGCCGTCGGCCTCGGTGGCGAGCACCACGGTCTCCCCCGCTGCCGCACCGAGCGTCATGATGCCGAGGATGCTGGCGGCCTGGACCGGGGCGGCGTCGCCCTTGCGGACCGTGACGGGCACCGGCTGCTTGCCTGCCTCCGCCACGAACAGGGCGGCGGGCCTGGCGTGCAGACCCTCGGCGATGGCGACGACGACGGACCGTTCCATGGGGGCGACCTCCGGGGTGGGGCTGTCGTGCCCGGCTTTGGGCACGCCCCGACTGTAACTGGTCTGGACCACCTGCGGAAGGCGAGGCGGCAGGACTCAGCCGCCGCGGACCTCGTCGACGCCCTTGTTGGCGAGCTGGTCCGCGCGTTCGTTGCCCGGGTCCCCCGCGTGCCCCTTCACCCAGTGCCACGCGATCGCGTGCCGGGCGACCTGCGCGTCGAGCGCCTGCCACAGCTCCTGGTTCTTCACCGGCTTCTTGTCGGCGGTGCGCCAGCCGTTGCGCTTCCACCCGGCGATCCACTTCGTGACGCCCTGCATCACGTACTGCGAGTCGACGTGCAGGTCCACCCGGCACGACTGGTTCAGGGCCTTGAGACCCTCGATGACCGCGGTCAGCTCCATGCGGTTGTTCGTGGTGAGCTTGTCGCCGCCGAACAGCTCGCGCTCGTGGCCGTTCGACCGCAGCAGCGCGCCCCAGCCGCCGGGACCCGGGTTGCCCTTGCAGGCGCCGTCGGTCCACATCTCGACGGCGGGCGGGGTGGAGGTGTCGGCTGCGCTCACGGTCGCCCACTCTAGGGCGGGCCGGGACATGGGAGGATCGGGCGGTGCCCACCCCCGCCCGCAGGACCCTCGCCGACCGGGTCCCGGCGGACCCGCACGACGCCGACGCCCTCTACGCCGCCTTCACCGGATGGGCCGCCGACCAGGGGCTGACGCTCTACCCGCACCAGGACGAGGCGCTGCTGGAGCTGGTGACCGGCTCGCACGTCATCCTGTCGACGCCCACCGGCTCCGGGAAGTCCCTCGTGGCGACGGCCGCGCACTTCGTCGCGCTCGCGCAGGGCCGCCGCACGTACTACACCGCGCCGCTGAAGGCCCTGGTCAGCGAGAAGTTCTTCGCGCTGGTGGAGGCGTTCGGCTCCGCGAACGTCGGCATGATGACCGGCGACTCGGCCGTGAACCCCGGGGCGCCGATCATCTGCTGCACCGCGGAGATCCTCGCCAACGTCGCGCTCCGCCAGGGCCCGCGGGCGGACATCGGCCAGGTCGTCATGGACGAGTTCCACTTCTACTCCGACCCGCAGCGCGGCTGGGCCTGGCAGGTGCCGCTGCTGGAGCTCCCGCGCTCCCAGTTCCTCCTCATGTCCGCGACGCTCGGGGACGTCTCGTTCTTCGCCGAGGACATCGAGCGCCGCACCGACGTGCCCGTCGCGGTGGTGGCGGGTGCGGAGCGGCCGGTGCCGCTGTCGTTCACCTACGAGGTCGAGCCGCTGCACGAGCTGCTGGAGATGCTGGTGCAGACCGGCCGCTCCCCCGTCTACGTCGTGCACTTCACGCAGAAGGAGGCCGTCGAGCGGGCGCAGTCGCTGCTGTCGATGACGCTGGCCTCGCGCGAGCAGCGGGACCGCATCACCGACGAGCTCGGCGACTTCCGGTTCGGCCCGGGCTTCGGGAAGACGCTGTCGCGGCTGCTGCGGCACGGCGTCGGGGTGCACCACGCCGGGATGCTGCCGAAGTACCGCCGGGTGGTCGAGCGGCTGACCCAGAAGGGCCTGCTGCGCGTCGTGTGCGGCACCGACACCCTCGGCGTCGGCATCAACGTGCCGATCCGCACCGTGCTGCTCACGTCGCTCGTGAAGTACGACGGCACCCGCATGCGGCACCTGTCGGCCCGGGAGTTCCACCAGATCGCCGGGCGCGCCGGGCGCGCGGGGTACGACACCACCGGCGAGGTGCTGGTGCTCGCGCCGGAGCACGTCATCGAGAACCGCAAGGCCCTGGCCAAGGCCGGCGACGACCCCAAGAAGCTCAAGAAGATCGTCCGCAAGCAGGCCCCGCCCGGGATGGTGAACTGGACGGACAAGACGTTCGAGCGCCTCCGGGACTCCGAGCCCGAGCCGCTGACGTCGTCGTTCTCGGTGTCGCACGCGATGGTGCTCAACGTCCTGGCTCGCGAGGGCGACCCGGTCGAGGCGATGAAGCACCTGCTGCTCGACAACCACGAGCCGGAGTCGAGCAAGGGCCGGCTGGTCCGGCAGGCCATCGCGATCTACCGCTCCCTGCGCGCCGCCGGCGTCGTCGAGCGCGTCGTCGAGCCCGGGCCCGGGCCGGAGCGCCTGCGCCGCACCGTCCGCCTCACCGTCGACGTCCCGCCGACGTTCGCGCTGAACCAGGCGCTGTCCCCGTTCGCGTACGCCGCGCTCGACCTGCTGGACATCGAGGACCCCGGGTACGCGCACGACGTCGTGTCCGTCATCGAGGCGACGCTGGACGACCCGCGCCAGGTGCTCGCCGCGCAGGAGAACAAGGCCCGCGGCGAGGCGGTCGCCGCCATGAAGGCGGACGGCATCGAGTACGAGGAGCGGATGGCGCTGCTCGAGGACGTGTCGTACCCGAAGCCCCTCGCCGAGCTGCTGGACGCGTCGTTCCGGATCTACAAGCAGACGAACCCGTGGGTGGCCGACCACGAGCTCTCCCCGAAGTCCGTCGTCCGGGAGATGCACGAGCGCGCCGCGACCTTCGCGGAGTACGTCTCCCTGTACCAGCTGGACCGCACCGAGGGCGTGCTGCTGCGGTACCTCGCCGACGCGTTCCGGGCGCTCCGGCAGACGGTGCCGGACGACGCCCGGACCGAGGAGCTGCACGAGATCATCGAGTGGCTCGGCGACCTGGTGCGGCGCACCGACTCCAGCCTGCTCGACGAGTGGGAGCGGCTCGCGCACCCGGAGGACCTGGACGACGCCACCGTCACCGAGTCCCGCCCCGAGGACGACGCACCGCCGCCGGTCACCACCAACAAGCGCGTGTTCCGGGCACTGGTCCGCGGCGCGATGTTCCGCCGGGTCGACCTCGCCGCCCGCGAGGCGTACCCGGCGCTGGCCGCGCTCGGCGACCTGGACACCGACGACGCCCCGTGGACGGCCGACCGCTGGTCCGAGGCGCTCGACCCCTTCTACGACGACCACGACGAGATCCTCACCGGCCCCGCCGCCCGCGGACCGGCGCTGTTCCAGGTGGACCAGCGTCCCGACGGGCACGGCGAGGCCGGCGCGCGCGGGGACCTGTGGTTCGTCCGGCAGCTCCTGGACGACCCGGCCGGCGACCACGACTGGCGGATCGACGCCCTGGTCGACCTGCCCGCGTCGGACGCGGCCGGGGAGGTCGTGCTGCGGGTGCTGGCGGTCGGGCCGCTCTGACCTGCGGGGGCATCGCGGAACGGTCGCCGTAAGGACAGGCAAACCTGCATCTGCGCAGGTCAGGCGTGCCTTTCCTTCGATGACAGCGCGCCCCGACCGGCCTACCGTGGCGGTATGAGCACGCTGTCGACGCACCTCCTGGACCGGCCCCGCCGCTGCGGCCGCCCTGCCCCGGCACCGTCGACCCCGCGGCCCGCCGCGGACCTGCCCACCGCCGAACGCGTGAACTGGCTCCGCGCGGGTGTGCTCGGCGCCAACGACGGCATCGTCTCCGTGGCCGCGACGGTCGTGGGCGTGGCCGGCGCCGCGACCGGGGTCTCGACGCTCGCCGTGGCCGGCGTCGCGGCGCTCGTCGCCGGTGCGCTGTCGATGGCCGCCGGCGAGTACGTCTCGGTGAGCAGCCAGCGGGACGCCGAGCGCGTCCTGCGGGACCACGGGCTGCGCGACGCCGAGGAGGGGCTGACGAACCCGTGGCACGCGGCGCTCGCGTCGCTGCTGGCGTTCGTCGCCGGCGGCGTCGTCCCGCTGCTCGTCGTGCTCGCCCCCTGGGGCGGCGGGCGGATCGCCGCCACGTTCGCGGCCGTCGTGCTCGCGCTCGTCGTGACCGGCACCGTCAGCGCCCGCCTCGGTGGTGCGCCCGCGAGCCGCGCGGTGCTGCGCAACGTCGTGGGCGGCTCGATCGCGATGCTCGTCACCTACGGCATCGGCGCCCTGGTCGGCCTCGCGGTCTGACGCTCGGGCGCCCTCACCCGCCCAGGAGCCGACCGCCGACCACCACGACGGCGACGACGGCGAGCACCACGGCCGCGAGCCCGGCGTCGCGGGGCCCGAGCGGCACCGGGCGCCAGAGGGTGCGCGGCCGCGTGGACAGCCCGCGCGACTCCAGCGCGAGCGCGATCCGCTCCGCGTCCCGCACCGACGAGACCAGCAGCGCGAACGCCGAGCGCCCCAGGTGCCGCCACCCGCCGCGGGGCCGCCCGTCGCGGGCCAGCGGGGCGCGGACCAGGTGCGCCGCCCGGATCGTCGCCCACCGGCGCGGCAGCCCGGCGAGCACCCGGTGCCCCGCGAGCAGCGCGTACGCGTAGCGCGGGCCGACCCGGGCGTGCTGCGTCAGGCTCACCATGAGGTCCCGCGGCGGCGTGCTGGCGAGGAACGCCACCGTGCACACCCCGATCACCAGCCCGCGCGCCGCCAGCGCCGCCCCGACGGCGAGGCCCTCGCGCGTCCCCGGCACGACCCCGCCCGCGACCAGCGGCTCCCCGGGCCGGCTCAGCGCGTTGACCAGCAGCACGCCCACGGCGAAGGTCCAGAACGGCACCTGCGCGCGCAGCAGCGTGCGCCCGCGCACCCCGGCTGCCCAGCGCGCCGCGGCCAGCCCGAGCAGGTACAGGGCCAGCAGCGTGACCGCGTCCAGCAGGGCGAGCGTCACCACCGACACCGCGACGACGAGCGCGAGCTTGACGGTCGGGTTCCGGGCCTCGAGCAGCGTCACGCGACCCGCACCTCCGTAGGCACCGGGGCGCGGCGGTCGAGCGCGACGAGCGCGTCCCGCAGCCGCCCCGCGTCGTCGACCGCGTCGGCCAGCCACCGCAGCAGCAGGGGCGGCCGGAGCCGCGCGGCCGCGAGCAGGTCCGCGTCGCGCAGCAGGGCGAGCGGGTCGACGTCCGCGACCAGCCGGCCCTCGGCCACCGCGAGGACGCGGTCCGCGCACGTGGCCACCGCCCGCAGGTCGTGGCAGGAGAACAGCACGCCCCGCCCGCCCCGCGCGGCGTCGGTCAGCGCCCGCAGCGCCCCGGCGGTCCCGAGCCGGTCGAGCCCGAACGTCGGCTCGTCGGCCAGCAGGAACGGGCGGTCGTGCACCAGCATCGCGGCCAGGCTCAGCCGTCGCTGCTGACCGCCGGACAGGCGGTGCGGGTCCCGGTCGGCGAGCCGCGTCAGGCCGAAGTCCGCGAGCGCGGCCTCGACGCGCGCCTGCGTCGCGGGGCCGGGCGGGAGTCCGACGGCGACCTCCGCTCGCACCGTGCTGCCCGCGAGCTGGTGCTCCGGGTTCTGCAGGACGAGGCCCGGCCGCGGCCCCTCGACGGTCCCCGCGACCGGCGGGAGCAGCCCGGCGAGGCACGCGAGCAGCGTCGACTTGCCGGCCCCGTTGGGCCCCACCAGCGCGACCACCTCGCCGGTGCGCAGCGTCAGGTCGACGTCGCGCAGGACCGGGGCCGGGGCGGGCGCGCGCCGGCTCCCCCGGGCACGCGCGGGCGACACCGCCAGGCCGCGCGCGGCGAGCACGGGCGCACCCGGGGACGGCTCCGCGACGGCCGGCGGCTGCGCCGACGGTGCCGGCGGCGCCCCGGACGCCAGCTCCAGGAGCCCCCGGCGGTGGTCGGGCGACCCGACGGGGCCGCCGAGGACCGCGGCGAGCTCGACCTCGAGCGGCAGCCAGCACCCGCGCGCCAGCAGCTCCGGCCCGGCCTCGGCCGCGACGTCGCGCGCGGGGCCGTCGTGCGTCACCCGCCCCGCCCGGTCCAGCACGACCCAGCGCCCGGGCAGCGCCGCGAGCCCGGCGTCCCCCGCGAGCTCGTCCAGCCGGTGCTCGACCAGGACGCACGCCGCCCCGGTCGCGTCCCGCACCGAGGGCAGGGCGTCCCGCACCGCCGCGACGCCGTCGCCGTCCAGCATCGAGGTCGGCTCGTCCAGCAGGAGGAGGCGCGGCCGGGCGACCACCGCGGCGGCGAGCGCGACGCGCTGCAGCTCGCCGCCCGAGAGCGCGTCCGTCCGCCGCCCGAGCAGGTGCGTGGCCCCCGTCGCGCCCAGGGCGGCGCCCACGGCGGGGCCCATGCCCGCGGGGTCCGCCCCGAGGTTCTCCAGCGGGAACGCGACCTCGTCCGCCACCTCGGTCAGGCACACGCCGGTCTCCGGGTCCTGGGCCAGCACGCCGACCACGTCCGCGAGGCCCGCCACACCGTGGTCGGCGACCGCGCGGCCCGCGACCTGGACGGTGCCGGTGACCCGGGCCGGCACGGCGTGCGGGACGGCGCCGTGCAGGCAGCGCAGCAGCGTCGACTTGCCGGAGCCGGACGGTCCGAGCAGCAGGACCTGCTCCCCCGGTGCGAGCCGCAGGTCGACCGGCCCGATCCCGTCGCCACCGGGGAACACCGCCTCCAGGCCACGCGCGACGAGCACGTCCGCCCCCGGGGCGGGTTCAGCCGGCACGACGCGCCGCCACGGGCGCGCCGTCGGCCGCCGCCCGCCCGATCGCGAAGCCGTCCAGCACGCCGGTGCGGTGCAGCGCGTCGACGACCACCCGCGCCAGCAGGCCCCCGAGCAGCACGCCCGACGCGGCCTGGAGCACGAAGCGCAGCAGCAGCACGTCCTGCCCGTACCAGCCGAACCGGAACGCCGACCACGCGAACACCAGGCTCGCCCCGAGCAGCCCCGACACGGCGAACCGCGCCCAGCCGAACCGGCGGTAGCGGCCGAGCGCGAACGGGATCTCGCTCCCCAGGCCCTGGAGCAGGGCGGCGACGACCAGCAGCGGCCCCACCGGGGACCCGAGGAAGACCACCTCGACGACCGACGCCAGCACCTCCGCGAGGACCCCGACCCCGGGGCGGCGGATGATCGCGAGCGCGATCGGCGCGACGAGCAGCCAGCCGCCCAGCAGCACGTGCTGCGCGAGGTCGCCGGCCGGACCCATGAGCACGGCGAGGCCGTTCCACGCCTGCACCAGCGCCCAGTACAGGAAGCCGAAGACGACCCCGAGCACGACCATCAGCACGATGTCCTTGGTCGCGAGCGGCCTGCGCCGCGCCCCCGGCTCAGCCACGGGTCCGGGACGGGCTGTTGAGGGACAGGGTCACGTGGCTGGTCACGTGCTGCACGCCGCGCCCGACCCGGGCCCACGCGCCGACGACCGTCTCGACCACCGCGCCGACGTCGCCCTCCAGCCGGGTCACGAAGTGCTCGGAGCCGCGGAACGTCCCCGCGACCCGGGCGAGCTCGATCGCCGCCTCGATGTCGCGCATGTGGTCGGGCACGACCCCCGCCCGCACGTCGTCCACCAGCGGGTAGAGGGCCCACTCGGCGACGGCCACCCGACCGGTCCGGCGCCCGGGCGGCAGGTCGACCGGGCGGGGCCCCGCGCCGCCGGGCAGCTCGCAGCGGACCTCGCCGGGGCAGCCGCGGGACAGGTGCAGCGTCACCGCGGCGTGCTCCCCGGTGGCGGCCACAGCGTCCACGAGGTCGGTCAGGTAGCGCAGCAGGTCCGCCTCGTGGCCGCCGACGTACGTGCTGACGTCGCCCGTCGCCACGACCAGGCCGCTGCGGTCGACCCCGGCGAGCACGGAGAGGAGCACGTCCGCGTAGTCGTCCGCCATCACGGCCACCGTCACGCGCGCCCCCACGCCGAAGCGCAGCGGGTCGGCCGTGAGGTCCTCTGGCTCGTCGGTCCGCGGGTGCGGGGCGGTGCGGGTCCCGGTCATCGTCGTCCTCCTGCGCTGGTCGGTCTCAGCACGGGAGGGCGCACGGACGGGAGTCCGGCGTCCTGCGATGTCGCTCCCTGCGCTGGCATGACCCAGATCAGGTTCTACGGTCGGAGTTCGAGTACTCCCTCTCAGCCCGGCTCACCGGACTCCCGTGCTGCTCGGAACGCTAGCAGCAGGTCCCGGGGTGCCACACCGTCCTAGGGTGGGGCCGTGAGCCGGTCGAAGCAGTCGCCCTCGGGGACGCCCGCCCTCGCGGCCCTCGCCGCGGCCGGCGTCCCGCACACCGCCCACCCGTACGAGCACGACCCGCGCAGCACCGTCGGCTACGGCCTGGAGGCGGCCGAGGTGCTGGGCGTCGAGCCCGAACGGGTCTTCAAGACGCTGATGGCGTCGGTCGACGGCGAGCTCACCGTGGCGGTCGTCCCGGTCACCGGGAAGCTGGACCTCAAGGCGCTCGCGCAGGCGGCGGGCGGCAAGAAGGCCGTGATGGCCGACCCCGCCGCGGCCGAGCGCGCCACCGGGTACGTGGTCGGCGGGATCTCCCCGCTCGGGCAGAGGACGCCGCACCCGACCGTCGTGGACGAGACGGTCTTGCTGTTCGACACGGTGCTGGTCTCCGGCGGCCGGCGCGGGCTGGACGTCGAGCTCGCGCCCGACGACCTGGTCCGGCTCACCTCCGCGACCGTGGCGGCCGTCGCCCGGGACTGAGCCCGGGCGACTGCCGCCACACGTCATCGCGAGCTGCGCGCGAGCGTCCGCACCCCGACCAGCAGCCCGAGGGCCGCGGTCAGCACCGCCGCGACCGCGCCCCACAGCACCGTGCTCGACACCACGTCCCCGGCGAACAGCGCGCGCTCCGCGTCCACCACGTACCGCAGCGGGTTGAGGTCCGCCGCGACCTGCATCCACCGCGGGCCGGTCTCCAGCGGCAGCAGCATCCCGGACAGGATGAGCAGCGGGAACAGCAGCGTCTGCTGCACGACCCAGAACATCCAGTCCTGCTTCCGGACCGCGATGGCGAGCGCGTAGGACAGCGAGCCGATGCCGACGCCGAACACCGCGAGCACCAGCAGCCCGGTCAGCGCGCCCACCGGGTCGAACGTGAACCCGAACGGCAGCATCACGGCCAGCACCACCACGGACTGCGCGACGATCGGGACCATCTCCTTCCAGGAGCGCCCGACGAGCTGCGCGGACCGGGCCAGCGGCGTGACGAGCAGCCGCTCGTGCGCGCCGGTCTGCATCTCGAACAGCAGGTTCGCCCCGGTGGTCGAGGTGCCGAACAGCGTGGTCATCACGAGGATGCCGGGCACGAACCACGCCCACACGTCACCCCCGGGCAGCCCCGCGCCGACCGAACCGGCGAGCAGCGGCCCGAACAGCGCCAGGAACACGACCGGCTGGATCAGCCCGAACACCACCGAGAACGGGTCCCGGAGCGTCGGCATCAGCTCGCGCGTCATCACGAGCCACGCGTCTCCCCACCAGGACCGCGACGCCTCGCGCGCGGGCAGGGTCTCGGTCACGGGTGTCGGCGTCGTCGCGGTCATGCCGCCACCTCCACGGGCTCGCCCGGCCGCGCAGCGCCCTCTTCGCGCAGGCTGCGGCCGGTCAGGGACAGGAACACGTCATCGAGCGTGGGCTGGTGCCCCTCGGCGCGGGCGACGCGGATGCCGCGCGCGGCGGCCTCGGTCAGGACGGCGGGCAGGGCGGTCGGGGCGTCGGCGACGCGCGCCTGGACCGCGAGGCCGTCGACGCGGACGTCGCGGGCGCCGTCGGCCCGGGCCAGCACCGCGGCGAGCGCGGGGGCGTCGACCGGGTCGGCGACGGCGAGCGCGAGCCGGTCGCCGGCGAGGGTGTGCTTGAGCGCGGCGGCGGTGTCGTCGGCGATCACCTGCCCGTCGTCGACGACGACCACCCGCTCGGCCATCGAGTCGGCCTCGTCGAGGTAGTGCGTCGTCAGGACGACGGTCATGTCGTGCGCCGCGCGCAGCCGCAGGATGTGCTCCCACAGGTTGGCGCGGTTGTGCGGGTCGAGGCCCGTCGACGGCTCGTCGAGGAACAGCAGCCGCGGCGCGTGCACGAGGCCCAGCGCGACGTCGAGGCGCCGGCGCTGGCCGCCGGACAGGTCCGAGACCTTCCGGCGCGCGAGCGGCTCGAGGTCCAGCTGGGCCATGAGCTCGGCGGCCCGGCGCCGGGCGTCGCGCCGGTCGAGCCCGTAGACGACGCCCTGGACCACGAGCTCGTCGAGCGCCCGCTGGGCGTGGCCGGCGCCGTTGCCCTGCCCGACGTACCCGATGCGCCGCCGCACGGCCGCGGGCTGCTCCCGGATGTCCGCGCCGGCGACGCGCGCGGTCCCGGCCGTGGGGGCGATCAGCGTGGTGAGCATCCGGATGGTGGTGGTCTTGCCGGCCACGTTCGGGCCGAGGACGGCCACGAGCTCGCCGGGCGCGATGTCCAGGTCGATGCCCCGCACCGCGTGCACCGTCTCGCCCTTGCCGCCCGCGAAGTCCTTGGTCAGTCCGCTGGTGTGGATCACAGCGCCTCCCTCAGTCAGGTCTGTGTCGGTGGAGATCCCCACCCTGCTCCGGGTAGCGGTCAGATCCTGTCCGCTACCGGGTGCAGACTTCGGGACATGTCGACCCACCTCGGCACCGAGCCCGCGACACCGTCGTCGCGCCTGCTGACTCTGCTCTCGCTGCTCCAGACCCGCCGGGACTGGCCCGGGGACGTCCTGGCGGACCGCCTCGGGGTCAGCCCGCGGACCGTCCGGCGTGACGTCGACCGGCTGCGCGTCCTCGGCTACCCCGTGCACGCCACCAAGGGGCCGGAGGGCGGGTACCGGCTGGCCGCCGGCACCGCGATGCCGCCGCTCATGCTGGACGACGAGCAGGTGGTGGCCCTCACGGTCGCGCTGCAGGTGGCCAGCACCGGGGTCGACGGGCTGGACGACGCCGCTGCCCGCGCCCTGGCGACGCTCCGCCAGGTGCTGCCCGCGCGCCTGCGCGCGCGCGTCGAGGGGCTGGAGCTCACCGCGGTGCGCCGCCCGGAGGGGCCGGCCGAGGAGCGCGTCGACACCGAGACGCTCATGGCCATCGGGGCGGCCATCCGGGCCCGCGAGGTGCTGCGGTTCGACTACCGGGCACCGGACGACGGCACCGGCCGCCCCGCCGACCCCGCGCCGCGCCGCGCGGAGCCCCACCACCTCGCGACGCGCGGGCGGCGCTGGTACCTCGTGGCGTGGGACCTCGACCGCGCCGACTGGCGCACGTTCCGCGTGGACCGGGTGCGGCCGCGCACGCCGACCGGGCCCAGGTTCGAGCGCCGGAGGCTGCCCGCCCCGGACGTCGCCGCGTACCTGCAGCGGCAGTTCTCCGGGGTCGCGCTCCCCTGCCGGGGCGAGGCCGTGCTCGAGGCCCCGGCCTCGGTGGTCGCCCGGTGGGCCGGCCCCACGGACGTCGTCGAGCCCATCGACGCGCACCGCTGCCGGATCGTCTCCGGCTCGTGGTCCTGGGGCGGGCTGGCCGCCTCCCTGGGGATGTTCGACGTGCCGCTGACCGTGGTCGGCCCGCCGGAGCTCCGGGCGGCGGCGCGGGAGCTGGCCGGGCGGTACGCGGCGGCCTCCGGCGCGGGCGCCGCCACCGGTTAGGGTCGGGCACATGACCTCGGGGGCGACGGGCGTGGCGGAGCGGCTCGCGCGCGTCCGCGCCCGGATCGCCGCCGCCGAGGCGGCCGCCGGCCGGCAGCCCGGGTCGGTGCGGCTGCTGCTGGCGACCAAGACCCTCGACGCCCCGACGGTCCGGTCGGCCGTGCTGGCGGACCTGGCGGCGACCGCGACCACCGCGGGCCCGGCGCGGCGCGCGCTGATCGGCGAGAACCGGGTGCAGGAGCTCGTCGCCAAGGCCCCCGACCTGGCCGACCTCGCGCCGGAGCTGCACGTGATCGGGCCGCTGCAGTCCAACAAGGTGAACGCTGCGCTGCGCTGGGCGACCTGCGTGCAGAGCGTCGACTCCGCCGCGCTGGCCGAGCGCCTGGCCCGCCGCTGCGCCGACACGGACCGGAGCCTGGACGTGCTCGTGCAGGTCAACGTCTCGGCGGAACCGACCAAGCACGGGGTGGCGCCGACGGACGCGCTGGACGTGGTCCGCGCGGTCGCCGGGCTGGACCGGCTGCGGCTGCGCGGCTTCATGACGGTCGGCGCGAACACCACCGACGACCGCGAGGTCCGCGCCGGCTACGCCGCGCTGCGCGACCTGCGGGACAAGGTCGCGCACTCCGGCGAGCCGGGGACCGCCGACGCCCTGGAGCTGTCGATGGGGATGAGCAGGGACCTGGAGGCGGCCGTCGCCGAGGGGGCCACGATCGTCCGCGTCGGGACGGCGGTGTTCGGGGCCCGGCCCGCGGCGGCCGCGACCCCCGGGGCGCCGGCGTGACCGACGACCGCCGGTTCCCCCGCTCGGTCTACGGCCGCGGCGACGAGCCGGACGCCCGGTTCTCGCTGGCCAACGAGCGGACGTTCCTCGCGTGGCTGCGCACCTCGCTGGCGCTGCTGGCCGGCGGGGTGGCGCTCGAGGCGCTGGAGCTGCCGCTGCACCCCGGCCTGCGCCTCGCCGCCGCGGTGGTCCTCGTCGTGCTCGGGGTGCTCGCACCCGTGCAGGCGTGGGCCGGCTGGGCCCGCTCGGAGCGCGCGATCCGCGAGCGGCGGCCGCTGCCCGCGCCGGTGCTCGCCGGGCCGCTCGCGGCCGGCCTCCTGCTCGCGGGCCTGCTCGTGCTGCTCGGGATGGTGCTGCCCTGAGCGGCGACAGCGCGACCCCGCCCGGGGTCCAGGCGGAGCGGACGACGCTCGCCTGGCACCGGACGGCGCTGTCGCTCGCGGTCGGCGCCCTCGCGGCGGGCCGCGTGCTGGAGCCGGTGACCGGTGCCTGGGTGTGGGCGCTCGCGGTGGCCGGCGCCCTGGTGGCCGGCGCGCTCGGGTGGGCCGGGGGCCGGCGGTCCCGCGCGTGGGCCCTGGTGCTGGCCGGCGGCCACGGCGACCCCCCGGTGCGCGCACCGGGTGCGGGCCTGCTGGCTGCCGCGGCGCTCGGCAGCCTCGTGCTCGGCGGCGCCGCGGCGGCGCTCGTCCTGGCCTGAGCGGGGGCGGGGGAGGGCGCCGGTCAGCGCCCGTACGCCGCGAACGGCCGGTCCGTCGGCACGATCTCCTTGCCGAGCGGCACCAGCGACACCGGGATCATCTTGAGGTTGGCGATCGCGAGCGGGATGCCGACGATCGTGATCGCCTGGGCCACGGCGGTCGTCACGTGCCCGATCGCGAGCCAGATGCCCGCGACCAGCACCCAGATCACGTTGCCGACCGCCGACATCGCGCCCGCGCGCGGGTGGTCGACGACCGTCCGGCCGAACGGCCACAGCGCGTAGCCGGCGATCCGGAGCGACGCGATGCCGAACGGGATCGTCACGATCAGCACGCAGCAGACCACGCCCGCGAGCACGTACCCGAGCGCGAGCCAGATGCCGCCGAACAGCAGCCAGATGATGTTGAGGAGTGCCTTCACGGTCCCCAGCCTGTCAGCCCGCACCGGCCGCGCGCATCGGGGACTCCCCCGAGCCGACCCCGGTTCACGGCACGCGCGCGGTCCACTCCGGGTTGCCGAACTTCGTCTCGACGAGCTCCTGGGCCCGCGCGAGCTCCTCGGGCCGCAGCGCGCCGTCGACCGTCCGGTACCGGGACCGGAAGTACGCGATGAACGCGTCGATCACGGCCTCGCGGGGCATGCCCGTCTGGGACCGCACGGGGTCGACGCGCTTGTTCGCGCTGGCGGTGCCCTTGTCCGACAGCTTCTCGCGGCCGATCCGCAGCACCTCGACCATCTTGTCCGCGTCGATGTCGTACGCCATCGTCATGTGGTGCAGCACGGCGCCGCCGGCCAGGCGCTTCTGGGCGGAGCCCGCGATCTTGCCCGCCGGGGAGGCGATGTCGTTCAGGCCGGAGAACGTCGCCGTCACCCCGACCTCCGCGAGCGCGCCGATCACCCAGTCGTCGAGGAACCGGTACGACTGCTCGAACGACAGGCCGTCGACCAGCGACGCGGGCACCACGAGCGAGAACGTGATGCAGTTCCCGGCCTCCATGAACATCGCGCCGCCGCCGGAGATCCGCCGGACCACGGTGACGTCGTGCTTCGCCACGCCCTCGGGGTCGACCTCGTTGCGCAGCGACTGGAACGAGCCGATGAACACGGCCCGCTCCTCCCACTCCCAGAACCGCAGGGTGGGACCGCGCCGGCCCGCGGCGAGCTCCTCGGTGAGCACCTGGTCGAGCGCGCCCAGCACGGCCGGCGGCAGCGGCCCCGGGTGGATCAGCTCGAACGTGTGGTCCTGCCAGCTCGTCGCGTGCCCGAGCGCGCGGCGCACCGCGATCGCGACGGCCTCGGCGGAGAACCCGACCATCTGCACGGGGACGTCGAGCCGGCCGTCGGACTCCGCCCGGCGCAGCCCCGCCTCCACCGCCGCGGTCAGGTCGGGCACCCGCGCCTCGGCGGGCTGCCCGCGCAGCGCCTCGTCGATCACCGCCAGGGCCGCGTCGGGCTCCAGGAAGAAGTCGCCGCTGACGCTCACGTCCGCGAGCGCGCCGTCGACCACCTCCACGTCCGCTGCCACGAGCTTGCCACCGGGGACCTTGTACTCACCGCGCACGGTCCCGATCGTAGGCCCCTGACCGGGGCGTCCGGCGGGACGGCCCCGGGACGGGCTCAGCCCAGGGCGTCGAGGGCGCGCTGGGCGCTGCTGCGGGCGACCGCCGCGAGCACGCCGGGGTCGGCCGGGACCATCGCCGCGTCCGCGCCCGAGACGGTCGTCGTCACCAGGGCGTTCGCGGCCAGCGCGGTGACCTCGACCTCCGGGCTGCTCGCCCCCTCGGCGGTGAGCGTCATGCGGCGCACCACGGTGGACACCGCGCCGCGCGCGGTCGTGGGCTGCTCCGCCGACCAGGCCGCGCCGTCGACGCCCGGGGTGGACTGCTCGTAGGTGTCGCACGCGCCCAGCGTGCCGACCAGCACGTCGAACGCGTCACCAGCGGCCGTCGCGTCGGCCAGCACCATCACGGACTGGATGACCGTGACCGTGTCGTCGGTGGCGAACTGCCGCTGGAACACCTCGGGCTCCTGCTCGACCACCGTCACCGCCGGGGTGCACTCCGACGGGGAGACCCGGGACCCGGTCGGCAGCCCCCACCGCGCCTCGTCCGCGGCGTCGAGGGTCAGGCCGGCGGCGTCCGGCACGGCTTCCGCGAGCTCCGCGTCGGTGAGGAACAGGTCGGCCGCCGAGGCGGCGTCGAACCCGGCCCTCGCCGCGGGCCCGGGCGCGGGCGCGGTGCTGCCCGTGGGCGCGGGCGTGGTGGTGCTCGGCGAGGCCGAGCCGGGGGCCCGCGGCTGGCTCGCGGCCGGAGCCGTCCACGGGTGCCACGCGAGCAGCACACCCGCCGCGAGCGCCACGACGAGCACCAGAAGCCACGGCCAGAACCGGGAGCGGTCGCGCGCGCCGTCGGGCGGCGTGGGCTCGGCCATCGGGTCCTCCTCGGGCAGGGCGGCGCTCCCCACGCTAGGGGCGGGCGGCGCGGCGCGCGAGGGCAGCCACCAGGGCCGTGACCTCGGCGGCGGTGCGGGTCAGGGCGGCGGCGGTGACCGCGGGGTCCATCGCCTCCTCGAGCGCCAGGGGGCCCGGGTGGATGCCGAACACGGCGTCGAACGGCGCCCCCGAACCCACCTCGACGGAGCCGGCGAGCGCGACCACGACCGCGCCGGCCGCCCGCCCGAGCGCCGCGACGCCCGCCGGCGCCTTGCCGTGCGCGGTCTGCGCATCGAGGCGGCCCTCCCCCGTGAGCACCAGGTCGGCGCCGTCCAGGGCGGCCGGCAGCCCGACCGTCCGCGCCACGTAGTCGAACCCCGGTTCCCGCCGGGCGCCGATCGCGAGCAGCGCGGCCCCGAGCCCCCCGGCCGCGCCGGCGCCGGGCAGCTCGGCGACCGGACGCCCGGCGGCCTCCAGCGCGGCACCCCATGCGCCGAGCCGCTCGTCGAGGTGCCGCACCTGGTCAGGCGTCGCCCCCTTCTGCGGCCCGAACACGTGCGCCGCACCGCGCGGTCCGTGCAGCGGGTTGTCCACGTCGGTGAGCACGAGCAGCTCCACGCCCCCGAGGTCCGGCAGCGAGGCCGGGTCGAGCGACCCGAACCGCCAGAGCGGGTTGCCCCCCGCGGCCTCGACCGGACGGCCCGCGTCGTCCAGCACCCGCGCGCCCAGCGCGACGAGCAGCCCGAGCCCGCCGTCCGTGCACGCCGTCCCGCCGAGCGTCACCGCCACCCGCCGGGCGCCGCCGTCCAGCGCGTGCCGCAGCAGCAGCCCGACCCCCGCCGACCCGGCCCGCGGCGGCAGCCCCGCGTCGACCGGGCCGGCCTGCGCCAGGCCGACGCACGCCGCCGACTCGACCACCGCCGTCGGCCCGTCGTCGAGCAGCGCGTACCCCGCCCGGACCGGGCGCCCCACCGCGTCGAGCGTCGGTGCCACGACCCGGCGACCGGGGACCGCCCGCAGCAGCGCGTCGATCGTGCCCTCGCCGCCGTCGGCGACCGGCAGCACGCGGACGTCGGCGTCGGGCACGGCCCGCAGCACGCCGGCCCGGGCCGCCTCCCCCGCCTCCGCGCTGCCGAGGCTGCCCTTGAACGAGTCGAGCGCGATCACGACCTTCACGGGCGCAGCCACACGTACCCGTAGGGCGGCAGCACCGGGTCGACGTGCGCGGTGCCCGTGAGCACGTCCGTCCCGCTGAACCCGTCCAGCGTGACGGGTGCGCCCGACACGTTCGTCACCGCCACGACCTCCTCGGGGGTGCCCGCGGCGCGGCGGACCACCAGCGCGCGCCCGGCGACGACCGACACGTCCTGCGGGGCGAAGGGGTCGAACCCCGGCTGGCCCGCCCGCACGGTGAGCATGTGCCGCAGGCCGGTGAACACCTCGCGCCGCCGGCCGGGTCGCCGCAGCTCCGCGTCGAGCTCGTCCGCGTCGAGCCGCGCGCGGTTGACCCGCCGCGCGATCCCGGACGCCGTCATGCCCGCGACGTCCTGCGGCGAGCCGAGCAGCGAGTGGTAGTAGACCGCGGGCACCCCGGCCAGCGAGAGCAGGATGCTGTGCGCCGCCAGCCCCCGGGTGACGACCTGCGCGTCGTGGTCGGCCGCGCCGGGGTCCGCGAGCGCGTCCAGGAACCCCACGTTGAGCTCGTACATCCGCTCCCGGCCGGCCGGGTCGGTGGCCATCGACACCCGCCCGCCGTGCGCGATGGCCCGCCGGGCGAGGGCGTCGCGGGCGGCGTCGTCGAGCAGCCCCTCGCTGGGCCGCATGCCGATGCCGTCGTGGCTCGCCAGGAAGGTGAACCACGTCGCCGTGCCGCTGACGGCGCCGACGCCGGCCGCCCACGCGCCGAGCACGTCCGCCCGGCCCTGCACGAACGCGTCCAGCACCAGCGGGGGCAGGGCGAACTGGTAGACGAGGTGGGCCTCGTCGCCGCCGTCGCCGAAGTAGGACACGTTCTCCGCGTGCGGCACGTTCGTCTCGGTCAGCACCAGCGTGCCGGGCGCGACGTGGTCGAGGACCGCCCGCCACGCCTTGATGACGGCGTGCGTCTGCGGCAGGTGCAGGCAGGTGGTCCCGGACTCCTTCCAGAGGAAGCCGATCGCGTCGAGCCGGATCGTGCGGGCGCCGTGCGCGACGTAGCCGAGCAGCACGTCGGTCAGGTCGAGCAGCACGCGGGGCTCACGGACGTCGACGTCGACCTGGTCGGGGCCGAACGTCGTCCACGCCTCGACCTCGCCGGGGCCGTCGCCGCGCGGGTAGCGGTGGTGCAGCGGGCTGGTCCTCGGGCGCACCACCCGCGCGTCGTCGAACGCGGGGTCCCGCTCGATGAAGTAGCCCGCGAGCTCGGGGTCGCCCGCCAGCCACCCGGTGAACGACGGGCTGCTCGCGGACATGTGGTTCGCCACGAGGTCCAGCATGACGCGCCGGTCGCCCGCGAGCGCCTCCACGTCCCGCCACGTCCCCAGGGCCGGGTCGATCTGCCGGTGGTCGACCACCGCGAACCCGTCGTCGGACGTCCACGGGTAGACCGGCAGCAGGTGCACGTCGGTGATCGCGGACCCGACGTGCTCGTCGAGCACGTGGCGCAGCGTCTGCAGCGGCGGCTCCCCCGCGCGCTGCACGGCGTCGGCGTAGGTGATGAGGTACGCCGTGGACTGGTCCGGCAACCGGGCCTCCCGGTGCGGCAGGCGCTCCGACCACCGCTCGGCGAGGTCGAGCAGGTCCGCGCGGACGCGCGGGGCGTCGTCCCCGTACAGCGGGTCGAGCAGCGGGCGCAGCGCCTCGTCGAGCGCAGGCCGGTCGAAGGCAGGCCGGTCGAAGGCAGGCCGGCCGGAGGCGGGCCGGTCGACGCCGGGCGCCCCGGGTGCGCGCCGGGGCCACACGGCCGTCACCGCGGCACCGCCGCGAGCACCACGTCGTCCGGGAACGGACCCGCGGGCGGGTCGTCGGTCAGCAGCCGGCGCGCAGCGGCCAGTCCCCACTCGTCGAGCCCGGCCACGCGGTCGGAGAACGAGCGCAGCCCGCCGAACCGCGTGACGACCCGGTCCCACTCCTCCCGGAGCGCGAACTGCGGCCGCAGCACGGCGCAGTCGGGGTCGTTGGCCCACAGCCGCCCGTGCTGCCAGGCGCGCGCCTCCAGCGGTGCCCGGCCGCGCAGCCCGGCGGAGCCGTCCTCGGCGCCCTCGTGGAACGTGTCGGGCGAGACGCGCATGGCGTCGACCAGACCGACGCTCGGCAGGATCGGCGCGCCGCACCCCACGAGGTACACGTCCGGCCCGAGCAGCTCGCGCAGCAGCCGGAGCCCCGACCGGTAGGCCTCGGTCCCGGAGGCGGCCGGGTCGTGGCGCGGGCCCGGGACGGCGCCGGCGTAGAGGAAGTCGGCCTTGACGTACCGGACCCCGAGGTCACGGACCCGCTCGGCCGCGTCGGTGAGGAGGCCCCGGACGCCGGGGTGCGTCAGGTCGAGCCCGACGAGCCGGTCGCCCCAGTTGAACCCGGCGTCGCCGACCAGCCACTCCGGGTGCTCGCGCGCGACCGTGCTGCTTGCGCCGACCACGAACGGCGCGAGCCAGACGCCGGTCTCCCGCCCGGAGGCCCGGATCTCGGCGACGAGGTCGGCCACCGGGCCGAACTCGGGCCGCGGGGCCAGGCGCTCGCCGGTGCTGCGGAGCCAGCCGTCGTCCAGCTGCACCACGTCCACCGGCAGCTCGTGCTCGTCCAGCGCGCGGACGTTCTCGGCCACGTCGGCCGCGGTGACGTCCTCGAAGTACTGGTACCAGGAGCACCACACCCGCGGGGCGGGCGGCCTCGCGGCCGGCACCCCGGCCGCGGTCGCCCACGCGTCCGCGAAGCCCGCGAACGCGGCGGCGACGTCCGGCGCCTCGGCGACCGCGACCGGGCCGTCGGCGTGCACCGTGACGCGCCCGGGCTCGACGTGCACGTCCAGGGACGGCACCTCACCCTCCGGGTCCGTCGCGCCGTACACGCGCACCGGCCCGCCGTCGCCGGGGTCGACCACGACCAGGCCCTCCCCGCGCAGGACGCCGTCGGTCACCGGCCGGCCGGGCCGGCGGCGCATCGCCGCCTCCACGTCGTGCGCGGGCGGCGCGGGCCAGGGACGGTCCGGGGTCCACCAGCCGGTCGGGCTCCAGCTCTGCCAGCCCTCGGTGTAGATCCGCGCGCGCGGGGACGCGACCGTGCCGACGGCCCTCACCGCGGCACCCCCGGCAGGTCCAGGCCGAGCCCCGTGACGGGCGTGCCCGCGCGCACCGCCGCCAGGGCGGCGGCACCGAGCCGCACCGACCCGGCGACGTGCGCGACGCCGTTCTCGGGCTCGCGCCCCTCGACGACCGCGCACTGCAGCTCGCCCATCGCGCCGGCGAAGCCGTCGACGAACCACTGGCCGTCCAGGGCGTAGGTGGTCGTCGTCCCGTCGGCCTCGAGCGCCACCCGGTCGGAGCCGAGCAGGATGCTGCCGCGGATGGTCCCGCGGGTGCCGTGCACCCAGAACGGGCACCCGCCGTCCCCCGTGCGGGCGTCGCCGACCACGCGGATCGACGCGCTCGCACCGCCGGCGGTGCCGACGTGCACCGAGGCGTGCCACGGGTTGCGGGCGTCCGCCGGCTGGCCCGGGACCCGGGAGTCCTGGGCCATGACGGTCTCGACGCGCGCACCCTCGAGCCAGCACCGCGTGATGTCGAACCAGTGCACCAGGTAGTCGGCGAGCAGCATGTGGTCGAGGTCGTCGAACGGCGTCCCCGCGATCGGCGGCAGCGGCTTGTCGTGCAGGTGGGTGACGCCGACGACGTCGCCGACCGCGCCCGACCGGATCAACTGGGTGGTCACGCGCCAGGCGGGCGCCCACCGGCCGTTCTGGTTCACCGCGACCCGCAGCCCGCTCCCGGCGGCCCGCGCGGCGACGTCCTCGAGCACGGCCAGGTCGTCGAGCGTGGTGACCACGGGCTTCTGCGCGAGCACGTGCTTGCCGGCCGCGAGGCACCGCTCGACGAGCTCCACCCGTCCCACCGGGCCGGTCGCGATGTCGACGACCTCCACCCGCGGGTCGGCGAGGAACTGCTCAACGTCGTCGTACGCCGTCGCGTCCGCGGGCAGCACCGCGCCGAGGTCGGCGGCTCTCCCCGGCCGGTCGCACGCGGCGACCACCGGGACGCCGTACGCGGCGTAGGCGGGCAGGTGCGCGGTGCGGGCGATCTGGCCGCAGCCCAGCAGCCCGACGCCGAGGGGGCGTTCGGGGAACCGCGGCCGGTGGTCGGGCACGCTCATCGGAGGTCCTCCCCCGCGGCGTCGAACCGGAGGACGGCCTGCAGCACCGCCGGGTCCCCGCTGTCGAGCAGGGCGAACACGGACGCCACGTCGGCCGCGTCCACGACGTGCGTCACGAGCGACGCCACGTCCACCGCCCCGCGGACGGCCTGGTCCATGAAGACCCGCACGAGGCGCGGCTGGTCCCACCGCGTCGCGAGCTCCGCCGGGGCCCCCGAGATCTGGCTGGAGACGAGCCGCACGCGGTTGTGGTGGAACTCCTCGCCCAGGCGCAGGGCGTCCGCGCCGCCCTGGTAGAAGCCGGACGCCGCGACGGTGCCGGTGACCACGACGGACCGGATCGCCTCGTGCAGCGCCGCGGTGCTGCCGCTCAGCTCGATCGCCGCGTCCGCGCCGCCGCCGGTGAGCCCGCGGACCGCGGCCCCCGCACCGCCCGGGACGTCCGCGGGGACGAGGTCGTGGGCACCGAGCTCGCCGGCGGCGGCCAGCCGGCGGGGCTGGGCGTCCACCGCGAGCACCCGCGCCCCCGAGAGCACCGCCAGCCGGGTGGCCAGCAGCCCGATGACGCCCTGGCCGAACACCGCGACGTCCTCCCCGAGCCGGGTGCCCGCGGCGAGCAGGCCGTTCAGCGCGATGGAGCCGACGCGCGCGAAGACGCCGACCACCGGGTCCACCCCCGCGGGCAGCGTGCGACCCGCGAGCGCCGCCGCGGGCAGGACCGCCTCGGAGCGGTGGCCCCAGATGCCGTGGACGACGTCGCCCACGGCGAGGTCCTGGACGAGCGCGCCGACCTCCACCACCTGACCGACCTCGGAGTAGCCCCAGCCGACCACGGGGTAGCCGAACGTCGGCTCCCCGTCCGTGAACAGCCGGCGGTCCGCGTCCCACGACCGCGTCAGGTAGGGGTTGGAGCCGCGGTAGGCGGTCAGCTCGGTGCCGGCGGAGACGCCGGAGTACCAGGTCCGCACCCGGACGGCGTCCTCCCGCAGCGGCTCGGCGGGGCAGGAGACGAGCTCCACCCTGCCCGGAGAGGTGAACTGGACGACTTCAGGCACGACGCTGGTCCTTTTCCGCCGGGGGATGGTGCAGTCTGACCACCACGTCCGCTGTGCCGACAGCGTCGGCAACATCGGGCTAATGGCTAGACTTATGGTGTACAGGAGTTAAGCACATTCGCTGGGCAGAAGGAAAGGACGGCCGGTGGCTCCAGGAGTGGGAGACGTGCTCGCGCTCATCCGCAGCGGGCAGGCGGTGACCCGGGGCGACGTCCTCGAGCTCACGGGCCTGTCGCGGATGACCGTCGCCCAGCGGGTGGACCGCCTGCTCGAGACCGGCCTGGTCGTCGAGAGCGGCACCGACCGGGCTACCGGTGGCCGCCGGCCGCGCCGCCTCCTGTTCAACGACGCGCACGCGCACCTCGTGGCGGTCACCGTGGCGACCCGGCACACGCGCGCGGCGGTCACCGACCTGGCCGGCACGGTGCTCGCCCGCGGCGCGGCGGACGTGGCGGTCGCGGACGGGCCGGAGCGCACGCTCGCCGTGGTCGGCGACCTCGTCCGGGACCTGCTCGGGGAGGCCGAAACGACGCAGCTCGCCGGCGTGGGGATCAGCGTGCCCGGGCCGGTGGACCCGGCCACGAGCAGGCCGTCCCAGCCGCCGATCATGCCCGGGTGGGACGGGTACCCCGTCGCGGACGTGCTCGGCGACGCCCTCGGCGCACCCGTGCTCGTCGCGAACGACGCCGACGCGGAGGCGGTCGGCGAGCACGCCGCCGGTGCCCCGGTGCCGGCCCTCTGCTACGTCAAGGTGTCGACGGGCATCGGCGTCGGCATCGTGCTCGCCGGGGCGGTCTACCCCGGTGCGGACGGCGGCGCCGGGGACATCGGGCACGTGAAGATCGCCGGCCACGAGGACGCGCTCTGCCAGTGCGGGGCGCGGGGCTGCCTCGCCGCCGTCGCCTCCGGCAGGGCCGTCGCCCGTGAGCTGCAGGCGCTGGGGCACGAGACGGCGTCCGGCCGCGACGTGCACGCGCTGCTCGAGCGCGGTGACGCCGACGCCACCGAGGCCACCCGCGCTGCGGGCCGGACGATCGGCCGGGTGCTCGCGACCGTCGTCTCGCTGCTCAACCCGAGCACCGTCGTGCTCGGCGGCGACCTGGCGTCCGCCGCGCTGCTGACCGGGGTGCGGGAGACGGTCTACCCGCTCTCCCTGCCCCGGGCCACGCGCCACCTCGACATGCGGCTCGCCCGCCTCGGCGAGGACGCCGGCGTGGCCGGGCTCGCGCGGATGCTCGTCGACCGGGAGTTCGCGGCGGACGCGGTCAACCGCCGGCTGGGCGGCTGACCGCGTCGTCGTCGGCACCGGGGCGTCGGCCCTTCTCGTCGCCGGGCGTCAGCCCTTGTCGGCGCCGGCCGCCAGACCGTCGGTGAGCTTCCGCTCGGCGAGCGCGTACAGCAGCACGATCGGGATCGTGAGCAGCACCGAGCCGGCCATCAGCACCGTCTTGGGCACCTCCACGCCGTTCGACAGCTGCGACAGCCCGAGGGAGACGGTCCAGAGGTCGCGCTTGGCGGTGAGGAACAGCAGCGCGAACAGGAACTCGTTCCAGGCGATCATGAACACGTACAGCAGCGTCGACATGATGGTCGGCATCGCCAGCGGCACGGTGATGAGCCGCATCGTCTGCAGCCGGCTCGCGCCGTCCACGCGCGCCGCCTCGTCGATCGACACGGGGATCGTGTCGAAGTAGTTGCGCAGCATGTGGATCGACACCGGGATGTTGAGCGCCACGTAGACGATGATCAGGCCGACCAGCGACTCGCGGATCCCCATGCGGGAGAACGCCACGAACAGCGGGATCGCGATGATGATCGCCGGGAACATGTACACCACCAGGAACAGCGACGACAGGTGCCGGCGCCCGACGAAGCGCAGCCGGGACACCGCGTACGAGCCGGGGATCACCAGCAGCATCGTCACCGCCGCCGTCACGACCGCCACCAGGGCGGAGTTGCCCATGAACCCGGCGAACCCCTGACCCCCCTCGGACTGCGGCGCCAGCACCTGCCGGTAGGTGTCGAAGGTGAGCTGGTCGGGCGGGATCACCAGCCGGTCGGGCTGCCGCAGCAGCTCCTCGATCGGCACGAAGCTGAGCAGGACCATGTAGTAGAACGGGAACACCGCGGCGATCAGCAGGAGCGTGATCAGGACGGGGCGTGCGACGGCGAGCACGCGACGCTCGACGGCGAGGCGGTTCACGGCTGGGTCTCCTTCCGGCCGACGAGGACGAAGTAGGCCGCGAGCAGCGCGCCCAGGACGATCGCGAGGACCATCGCCGTGGTCGCCCCGCCGCCGATGTCGAACGACCCGACGAGCTGGTTGTAGACCCGGACGGCCGCGACCTCGGTGCCCGCGGCACCGCCGGTGAGCAGGTACACGTCGTCGAACTTGTTGAACGTCATGATCAGGCGCAGCACGGACAGCAGCGCCAGCACCGGCATGAGCTGCGGGAGCGTGACGTAGCGGAACGTCTGGGTGGGCGTGGCGCCGTCGAGCACGGCGGCCTCGTCGATGTCCTTCGGCAGGGCCGTCATCCGCGCCGCGATGAAGATCAGGGCGAACGGGAAGTACCGCCAGATCTCGAACGCGATGACCGTCGCGAGCGCGTACGGCGCCCGGCCGAGGAAGTCGATCGGCTGGTCCCAGCCCAGCAGGTCGGTTCCCCAGATGTTCACGATGCCGAACTGCGGGTTGAGCATCATCTGCCAGACGAACGTCATCGCCACGACCGGCGCGACGTACGGCAGCAGCAGGAGCGCCCGGACCACGCCGCGGCCGCGGAACCTGCTGCGCAGCGCGAGCGCCGCCGCCAGCCCGAGCGCGATGGAGCCCGCCGTGGTGCACACGGAGTAGACGACGGTGGTCCACAGCGAGCGCCAGAACCCGGTCGACGTCAGCACGTCGACGTAGTTCTGCAGCGTGAACGTGCCGAACAGCTCGCCGCGGCGCAGCGTGGTGAGTGAGACGTCCTGGACCGACAGCACCAGGTTCCAGATGATCGGGACCACGATGGTGACGCCGATGATGATCGAGGCCGGCAGCACCAGGCCGATGCCCTCGAGGTGCGCCCTGCGGCGCGCCGCCCGCTGCTGGGGCCGTTCCGCCGCCGGCGTGCCGGTCGGCCGTGCCTGCAGCGCGGTCACGACAGGCCTGCCGCGATGTCGGCGACGGCCTGGTCGGCCTGCCGCGCCGCGCCCTCGGCGTCGAGCGCGCCGGCGGCCAGGTCGGAGATCGCCTTGGGGATCGGGAGCTGGGTGGTGACGGGACCGAGCAGCGCGCCGTGGCCGGAGGTGATGGCCCACCGGTCGAGCGTGGTCGGTGCCGCCGCGATGGTCGCGACCACCTCGGGTCCGTAGACCTCGGCCATGGGTGCCTTGGCGTCGACGCCCATCTCGAGGGTGTCCCACGCCGCGCTGAACCGGTCCGGGTCCTCCGGGGTGCCGGTCCGGACGGGGATCTTGCCCTCGGGTGCCTGGCGCATCCAGTCCTCGTACCCCTCGTCCATGACGAACTCGATGTACTGCTGCGCGAGGTCGGTGTCGGCGTCGTCCATCACGGCGAAGTTCTGCACCTCGCCGTACGAGCCGGGGTCGTCGGTGTCCGGGCCGGCGACCGTCGTGATCACCCCGCTGTTCGCGGCCAGGAACCCCGGGTCGTCCAGGCACTCCGGGCACGTCGGCAGGGCGTCGTTCCGCAGCCCGGCGAGCTCGTCGAGCAGGAACGTGGACCACATGACCATCGCCGACTGGCCTGCGAAGTAGGTGGCGCGCGTCGAGTCGACGCTCTGCGTGCCCGCCGGGGAGTAGTCGGAGGCGAGCGCCTCGTAGAGCTCCCAGGTCGCCTGGCAGGCGGGCGACTCCAGCGCGGCCTCGCCGTCGTCGTCGACGAGCTCGCAGCCGTTGCCCAGCGCGAGGGACTCGAAGGTCTGCGAGGTGAACACGTCGGCGGCGTCGGTGGCGAGCGAGATGCCGAACCGCCCGTCGGTGGTCAGCTCCCGCGCCGCCGTCTCCAGCGCCTCGAAGGTGGTGGGCGGCTCCAGGCCTGCCGCCTCGAACAGGTCGGCCCGGTAGACGAGGATCTGCGACCACGCGTCGGACGGGACGCCGACCTGCACGTCGCCGTCGCGGGACAGCGCGAGCGCCGCCTCGGCGAACGTCTCCTCCCCCAGGGCCTCGACGACCTCGGCGTTGGCGGCGGTGTCGACCAGCTCCTGGCCGGCGAGCTGCCGGACGAAGGAGAGGCTGAGCAGCGACACGACGTCCGGCAGCTCGCCGGACAGCGCCGCGGACTGGATCAGCTGGACGGTCTGCGACTCCTCCACGGGCACGAGCTCCACCTCGATGCCGGTGGCCGCCGTGAACGCCTCGTCGATCTCGCGCTGGACCGCGATCCGCGGCTCCTGCGCCTCCATGGTCCACACGACGAGCCGGTCGTCCGGGCCGCCGAGATCACCGCCCGCGCAGGCGGTCGTGGCCAGGACGCCGGCGACGGCGGCCAGACCGACGGCGCGACGGCGCGCCGTTCGTGGAGTCAGCATGTTCGCTCCCCAGTGAGCCGGACAGTACTTATGCATACTGGCATGACAGAAGGCGTCTAGCCAATAGCACTATGGGTCCGACGGAGCGCTCCTCACGCCTCCAGCAGGAGGACGCCGCGCACCAGCGGCCCGATCACCACCAGGTACATCAGCCCGAAGAACACCCCGGCCACCAGGGTGAACCCCGCCGCGGAGGCGGCCCGCCCGGGCTCGCGCAGGTGCCGCACCACCTTCGCCGCGAGCGACCACGGGTGCAGCACGTCCCAGGTGTTCACGCGGATGTTCCTGCCGAGGTAGATGCCGAAGGCGGCGAGCAGCAGCACGACCACCACCAGCACCCGCACCTCGGTCCCCTCCAGGGCGCGCACCTCGCCGAACCGGAGCGCGGCGTACGCGAGCTGCACGAGGAGCACGTTGAACAGCATGTTGAGCACGCCGGACATCGCCAGGGACAGCACCAGGAGCACGTCGTACCACTCGGGCACCCGCTCCCCCGGCCGCCGGTGCGACAGGTTGAGCTCCGTGACCAGGTAGCCGGCGTTGGGCAGGAGCAGCAGCCAGACCAGCACGACCACGACCTCGAGCGCGGCGGCGACCGGCACCGGCAGACCGGCGGCGAGCACGACCGCGACCAGCAGGACCCCCACGCCCAGGACGACCACGGGCGCGACGGACAGCGCGACGTTGAGCAGCATCGGCCGGTACAGGCGGGTGCGGAACAGCGGGGCCCGCGCCAGGACCAGCACGACGGCGAGGACGTTCATCCCCACGATGCCCAGCACGGTGTCGTTGAACAGCACGCGGGTCCCCCGTCGCCACGCCCCGGCGCCTGGTGCGCCGCGGCTCGCCCGGGTCGGACGATACCGACGGCGGGACGTCGCCGCGGGTCAGCGCCTCAGCGCGGCACGACCCCCCGGTTCCGCAGGCCCCAGATCGCCGAGTCCGTCAGCGCCTCCCACGACGCCTCGATGAGGTTCGGCCCCACCCCGACGGTGCTCCAGGCGGTCTGGCCGTCGGTGGTCTCGATGAGCACGCGCGTGACGGCGTCGGTGCCGTGCATCGCGTCGAGGATGCGGACCTTGAAGTCGATCAGCTCGAACTCGGCGAGCTCCGGGTACACCCGCTGCAGCGCGAGGCGCAGCGCGTGGTCCAGGGCGTTCACCGGGCCGTTTCCCTCCCCGGTCGCGACGACGCGCTCGCCGCCGGCGTGCAGCTTCACGGTGGCCTCCGCGGTGGCGGGGGTGCCGCGGGAGCCGGCGCGCTCGACGATGGTCCGCCAGCTCTCCACGCGGAAGTACGCGGGGCGGGCGCCGTCGACCTCCTCGGCGAGCAGCAGCTCGAACGAGGCGTCGGCCGCGTCGTACGTGTAGCCCTGCGCCTCGGCGTCCTTGATCCGGTTGGTGACCCGGGTCAGCACGTCGTCCTGCCCGGCGAGGTCGAACCCGAGCTCGCGCCCCTTGAGCTCCACCGACGCGCGACCGGCCATCTCGGAGACCAGCATCCGCATGCCGTTGCCGACCGCCTGCGGGTCGATGTGCTGGTAGAGGTCGGGGTCGACGCGGATCGCCGAGGCGTGCAGGCCGGCCTTGTGCGCGAACGCGCTCACGCCGACGTACGGCTGGCGGGCGAACGGCGCGATGTTGGTGATCTCGCTGATCTGGTGCGCGATCCGGGTCATCCCCGCGAGCCCGCCGGAGCCGTCGGCGGGGGGCACGAGCACGCCCCGGCCGGTCTTGAGCTCGAGGTTCGCGACGACGGCCAGCAGGTCCGCGTTGCCGGTGCGCTCGCCGTAGCCGTTGACGGTGCCCTGCACGTGCACGACCCCCGCCTCGACCGCCGCCAGGCTGTTCGCGACGGCGCAGCCCGAGTCGTTGTGGGCGTGCACGCCGAGCCGGGTCAGGGCGTCCGCGGTCCCGAGCGCGGCGCGCAGGTCCCGGACCACCTCCGCGACGCCGGCGGGCAGCATCCCGCCGTTGGTGTCGCACAGCACGACGGTCTCCGCCCCCGCCTCGACCGCCGCGAGCACGACGTCGCGCGCGTACGCGGGGTCGTGCCGGAAGCCGTCGAAGAAGTGCTCCGCGTCGACCACCACGCGCCGGCCCTCCTGGGCCAGCAGCCGCACCGAGTCCGCGACCATCGCGAGGTTCTCCGGCCCGGTCGTGCGCAGCGCCCGCTCGACGTGCCGGGAGTCGCTCTTGGCGACCAGCGTGACGACCGGCGCCTCGGAGTCGAGCAGCGCCCGCAGCTGCGGGTCGTCCCACGCCCGCACGCCCGGCTTGCGGGTCGCGCCGAACGCCGCGAGCACCGCGTGCCGCAGGTCGAGCTCCTTGGCAGCCCGCGCGAAGAACTCCGTGTCCTTCGGGATCGCGCCCGGCCAGCCGCCCTCGATGTACCCCACGCCCAGCTCGTCCAGCAGTGGCGCGATCGCGAGCTTGTCGGCGACCGACAGGTTCATGCCCTCCTGCTGGGCGCCGTCGCGCAGCGTCGTGTCGTAGACGTCGAACGCGGCGGGACCGTCGGAGGCGGGGTGGGCCGCGCCGCCGCGGGGCAGCGTGGCGGGGGCGTCGTCGCGGGACTCAGGGGTCACGGTCGTGCTTCTCTCGGCGAGGTGGCGAGGGTCGAGGGTGCCGGGGCGTGGGAGGCACAGCAACAAAAAGACCCCCCGGGATCGGGAGGTCGGCGCGTCCGCGGTGGTGGGCGGACGCGCTAGGCGATGACGATCGGGTGACGGTCGGTCATGCGCACATCGTGACACACGCCACGCACCCCGTCAGCCCCGTCCACGCTCCGGACCACCGGCCCCACCCCCCGCCGAGGTCGGCAGCCGGCGGCCGAGGTCGGCAGCTCGGGCTGCCGACCTCGACCGCGCAGTGCCGACCTCGGCGGACGCGGGACCCGCTCACGCCAGGCGGTACATCCAGCCGTTCGGGTCGGCGGCGCGGCCGTACTGGATGTCCGTGAGGCGCTGGCGGATGCTGGCCGTCACCGTCCCGGCGCTGCCGTCGCCGACCGTCTCGTCGAAGTCCGTGCCCGCGAGCCGGCCGATGGGCGTCACGACGGCGGCCGTCCCGCACGCGAACACCTCGGCGACGCTGCCGTCGCGCAGGCCGGCCAGCAGCTCGGCCAGCGGGATGTCCCGCTCGCGGATCTCCCGGCCGTCCTCGCTCAGCAGCTGCAGGATCGAGGAGCGGGTGACCCCCTCGAGGATCGTCCCGGACAGCCGCGGCGTCGACACCGAGCCGTCGGCCCCGATGACGAAGACGTTCATGCCGCCGAGCTCCTCGAGCAGCGTGTTCGTGCTCGCGTCCAGGAAGCACACCTGCTCGCACCCGCGGGCGTAGGCCTCCTGCTGCGGGAGCAGGCTCGCGGCGTAGTTGCCCCCGGTCTTGGCGGCGCCCATCCCCCCGGCGCCGGCGCGGTGGTAGTCCTCCGAGACCCAGATCGACACCGGCTGCACGCCGCCCGCGAAGTACGAGCCCACCGGGGACGCGATGACCAGGTACTCCGCCTGCTGGCTGGGCCGCACGCCGAGGAAGGCCTCCGAGGCGTACATGAACGGCCGCAGGTACAGGCTCGTCTCCTCGCCGGACGGCACCCACGCGAGGTCGGTGCGGACCAGGGCCGTCACGGAGCCGAGGAAGTCCTCGGTCGACAGCTCGGGCAGCGCCAGGCGGCGCGCGGAGCGCTGCAGCCGCTCGGCGTTGGCCCACGGGCGGAACGTCCACACCGAGCCGTCCTCGTGCCGGTACGCCTTCAGGCCCTCGAAGATCTCCTGGGCGTAGTGCAGCACCGCCGTCGCGGGGTCGAGCAGCAGCGGGCCGTACTTCTCGACGCGGCGGTCGTGCCAGCCGAGGCCCTGCGTCCAGGTGACGCGGGCCATGTGGTCGGTGAAGACGGTGCCGAACTTCGGCGTGGCCAGCAGCGACTCCCGCTCGGCGTCGGGCGTGGGGCTGTCGGTGCGGTGGACCTCGAAGGCGGAGCCGAGGTCGGTCGTGTCGGAGATGCTCATGAGTCTGCGGCCTTTCACCAGGAGTCTGATCTGACGGTACCTGGGGCGACGGCCGGATGGGCACGCCTGCGCCCCTCGACCGCGGGTGCGGCGAGGGGCGGGCGCGGGGTCGCTCAGCCGGCGATGCGCGCGGCGAGGTCCTTGCCCACCTCGGCCGTCGACCGTACTCGGCCGGCGCGCTCGAGGACGTCCGCGGCGACGGCGGCCTCGACGCGGGCGGCGGCCTCGGTCTGGCCCAGGTGGTCGAGCAGCAGCGCGACCGACAGCACGGTGGCGGTCGGGTCGGCCTTGCCCTGGCCGGCGATGTCCGGGGCGGAGCCGTGCACGGGCTCGAACATGCTCGGCGTGGTGCGGTCCGGGTTGATGTTCGCGGACGCGGCCAGGCCGATGCCGCCGACGATCGCGCCGGCCAGGTCGGTGAGGATGTCGCCGAACAGGTTGTCGGTGACGATCACGTCGAACCGGGACGGGTCCGTCACCAGGAAGATCGTGGCGGCGTCGACGTGCAGGTAGTCGACGGTCACGTCCGGGAACTCGGCGTTGACGGCCTCGACCGTCCGCCGCCACAGGTGGCCGGCGTGCACGAGGACGTTGTGCTTGTGCACGAGGGTCAGCTTCTTGCGGGGGCGCGCGGCGGCCCGGGCGAACGCGTCCCGGACGACCCGCTCGACGCCGAACGCGGTGTTCACGGACACCTCGTTGGCGATCTCGTGCGGCGTGCCGACGCGGATCGCGCCGCCGTTGCCGACGTACGGGCCCTCGGTGCCCTCCCGGACGACGACGAAGTCGACGTCGCCCGGGGCCGCCAGCGGCGACGCCACACCCGGGTAGAGCTTCGCGGGCCGCAGGTTCACGTAGTGGTCCAGGGCGAACCGCAGCCGCAGCAGCAGGCCGCGCTCGAGGACGCCGGACGGGACGGTCGGGTCGCCGATCGCGCCGAGCAGGATCGCGTCGTGCGTGCGGATCGCGGCCAGGTCCTCGTCGGTGAGGGTCTCGCCGGTCGCGTGCCAGCGGCGGGCGCCCAGGTCGAAGTCGGTGGTCGACACGGTGGTGCCGGTGCCGGACAGGGCCGCGTCGAGCGCGAGCAGCCCCTGCTCCACGACCTCGGTGCCGATGCCGTCGCCCGCGACGACCGCCAGGTTGATCTGCTGCGCCATGCTCTCCACCCTAGTGATCCGTCCCACCTCGCGGGACGGTCGTCTCAATGAGCGGACGCGGTCGCGGTCGCCCCGCGGTCGGACGGCCGCGGGTACAGCAGCTCGAACCGCTCGGTCACCACCGGCATCTCCGGCGAGAACTGCTCCCCCAGCGGCTCCAGCACCCGGCGCCAGTACTTCTCGTGCTCGACCCGCCACGAGGCGAGGCTCCGGTCGTCCTCGCCCTCGGAGGCCGCGAACTCCTCGTCGACCTCGTCGAACCGCACCGTCTCGACCGCCGTGGTGCGGATGAGGGCCGCGGGGTGCCCCGCCGAGTCCACGATGATCGACAGGTCGCCGCGGACCGGGAGGGACTCGTCCCCGTGCCGGAACTCGGCCAGCGCGGTGGACGTGCCCGTCTTCTCGCCGTCGAGCACGGCGGCCAGCAGCGAGTCCGCGAGCGCCGGGTTGTCCCCGAACGACCACGTCGGCGGCACGAGCGTGCCGTGGACGTCGGGCCCCGTGACCGACACGAGCCGGACCACGCCGGCGCGCACCCGCGCGATCTCCCAGAAGGCGAGGATCTCCTCGGGCCGGTGGTCCACGGGGGCTGCGTCGTCCGTCATGCCCCCATCCTCGCCGACCCGGGGCCCCGGGACGACGAAAGGGAGAGCCCCGCCGCGGCACGCCGGGCGTGTCGGGCGGGGCTCTCCCTGCGCGGGGCAGGCGGGTCAGCGCGCGGCCGAGCCCTCCACGTAGTCCGTGTCGGACGGCTTGACCCAGGCGAACAGCTTGCGCAGCTCGCGGCCGACCGGCTCGATCGGGTGGTTCTGGCCCTGCTCACGCAGCTGCTTGAACTCCGGCGCGCCGGCGTCCTGGTCGGCGATGAACCGCTCGGCGAAGGCGCCGTTCTGGATGTCGCCGAGAACGGCCTTCATGTTCTCCTTCACGTCGGGCGTGATGACCCGCGGGCCGGAGACGTAGTCGCCGTACTCGGCGGTGTCGGAGACGGACCAGCGCTGCTTGGTGATGCCGCCCTCGAAGATGAGGTCGACGATCAGCTTCAGCTCGTGCAGCACCTCGAAGTACGCGACCTCGGGCTGGTAGCCGGCCTCCGTCAGGGTCTCGAACCCGTACTGGATCAGCTGCGACACGCCACCGCACAGGACGGCCTGCTCGCCGAACAGGTCGGTCTCGGTCTCCTCGGTGAACGTGGTCTTGATGCCCGCGGCGCGCAGGCCGCCGATGCCCTTGGCGTAGGACAGCGCGAGGTCCCAGGCGGAGCCCGACGCGTCCTGCTCGACGGCGACGATCACGGGCACGCCGCGGCCGTCGACGTACTCGCGGCGCACCAGGTGGCCCGGGCCCTTGGGCGCGACCATCACGATGTCGTGGCCGGCCTCCGGCTTGATGTAGCCGAACCGGATGTTGAAGCCGTGGCCGAAGACCAGGGCCGCGCCCTCGCGCAGGTTCGGGGCGATCTCGTCGCGGTAGATGTGCCGCTGCACCTGGTCCGGCGCGAGGATGACCACGACGTCGGCGCCCTTCACGGCGTCGGCGACCGACGCGACCGCGAGGCCCTCGTTCGCCGCCTTGTCGCGGGACGCGGAGCCCTCGCGGAGGCCGACGGTCACGTCGACGCCCGAGTCGCGCAGGTTGAGCGCGTGCGCGTGCCCCTGGCTGCCGTACCCGATGACGGCGACCTTCTTGCTCTGGATGACCGACAGGTCGGCGTCGTCGTCGTAGAACAGCTCAGCCACGATGGATCTCCTTGATGTGTGCGACAGGTGGTGCAGTGGGACGGGTCAGGCGGACCGGCTGACGCGCTCGAGCGCGCGGTCGGTGATGGAGCGCGGGCCGCGGCCGATGGCCACGGTGCCGGACTGGACGATCTCGCGGATGCCGAACGGCTCCAGGGCCGCGAGCAGCGCCGCGAGCTTCGACGGGCTGCCGGTGGCCTCGATGGTGACGGTGTCCGGGACGACGTCCACGACGTGCGCGCGGAACAGGTCCACCACCTCGAGCACCTGCGTGCGGGTGGCGCCCTCGGCGCGCACCTTCACCAGCAGCAGCTCGCGCCCCACCGAGGAGGCGTCCTCGAGCTCGACGATCTTGATGACGTTGATCAGCTTGTTCAGCTGCTTGGTGACCTGCTCCAGCGGCAGCTCGTCGACGTCGACGACGACCGTGATGCGCGAGATCTCCTCGTGCTCGGTCGGGCCCACGGCCAGGGAGTGGATGTTGAACGAGCGCCGGGCGAACAGGCCCGCGACGCGGGTCAGGACACCGGGCTTGTTCTCCACCAGGACGGAGAGGGTGTGACGGCTCATAGTTGGTCTCTCTCTCGCCGCGTCAGTCTTCGCGGTCCCACGCCGGGCTGATGCCCCGGGCGTACTGGATGTCGTCGTTCGGCACACCGGCGGCGACCATCGGCCACACCATCGCGTCGCGCGAGACGGTGAAGTCCACGACCACGGGCTGGTCGTCGATCTCCATGGCGCGCTTGATCGTCGCGTCCACGTCCGCGAGCGTCTCGCAGCGCAGGCCGACGGCCCCGTAGGAGTTGGCCAGCTTCACGAAGTCCGGGATGCGGCGCGTGCCGTGGCCGGTGTGCAGGTCGGTGTTCGAGTAGCGCGACTCGTAGAACAGCGTCTGCCACTGGCGGACCATGCCCAGCGAGGAGTTGTTGATCACCGCGACCTTGATCGGGATCTCGTTGATCGTGCAGGTCGCGAGCTCCTGGTTGGTCATCTGGAAGCAGCCGTCGCCGTCGATCGCCCACACCGTGCGGTCCGGCGCGCCGACCTTGGCACCCATCGCGGCGGGCACCGAGAAGCCCATCGTGCCCAGGCCGCCGGAGTTGATCCACGACCTCGGCCGCTGGTACTTGATGAACTGCGCCGACCACATCTGGTGCTGCCCCACGCCCGAGACGAAGATCGACTCCGGGCCCGAGATCTCGCCGATGCGGGAGATGACGTGCTGCGGGGCCAGGTGGCCGTCGGTCGGCTCGTCGTAGCCGAGCGGGAACGTCTCGCGCCACGTGTCGATCTGGCGCCACCAGGCCTCGAGGTCCGGCTTGCCGTGCTGCACGTGCTCGCGGGCGAGCTCCGGCAGCAGGTCGGCGATCACCTCGCGCAGGTCGCCGACGATCGGCACGTCGGCGGTGCGGTTCTTGCCGATCTCCGCCGGGTCGATGTCCGCGTGCACGATGGTCGCGTTCGGCGCGAACGACGAGAGCTTGCCGGTCACGCGGTCGTCGAACCGCGCGCCCAGCGCCACCACGAGGTCCGCCTTCTGCAGGGCGGCCACCGCGGCGACCGTCCCGTGCATGCCGGGCATGCCGAGGTTCTGCGGGTGGGTGTCGGGCAGCGCGCCGCGGGCCATCAGCGTGGTGACGACCGCGGCGCCCGACTCGTCGGTGAGGCGGCGCAGCTCGGCGGACGCGCCGGAGCGGATCACGCCGCCGCCGACCATCAGCACCGGCCGGCGGGCGGTCGCGAGCAGGCGGGCGGCCTCGCGGATCTGCTTGCCGTGCGGCTTGGTCACCGGGTGGTACCCGGGCAGGTCGAGCTGCTGCGGCCAGGTGAACGTCGTGTCCGTCTGCATCGCGGACTTGGCGATGTCCACCAGCACCGGGCCGGGGCGGCCGGTCGACGCGATGTGGAACGCCTCGGCGATGGTGCGCGGGATGTCCGCCGGGTCGGTCACCAGGTAGTTGTGCTTGGTGATGGGCAGCGTGATGCCGACGATGTCGGCCTCCTGGAACGCGTCCGTGCCGATGAGCGACGCCCCGACCTGGCCGGTGATCGCCACCAGCGGGATGGAGTCCATGTTCGCGTCGGCGATCGGCGTCACCAGGTTGGTCGCGCCCGGGCCGGAGGTCGCCATCGTCACGCCGACCTTGCCGGTGGCGTGCGCGTACCCGGCGGCCGCGTGGCCGCCGCCCTGCTCGTGCCGCACGAGGATGTGCCGCAGCCGCTTGGAGTCCATCAGCGGGTCGTAGGTCGGCAGGATCGCGCCGCCGGGGATGCCGAACACGACCTCCGCGCCGGCCTCCTCGAGCGAGCGGACGATCGACTTCGCCCCCGTGACCTGCTCGGTGATGACCGCGCGCGGGCGGCTGGTCGGTGCCGGCTCGGCCGCGAGGCGCGGCTGCTGCTGCTCGGCGGACGTACCGGGGGCTGCCGGCCTGCGGGGCGGTGCCGGGTGAGGGCCCTGGACCATCGGTGTCTCCTGGCGTCGGTGCTGGTGGAGCGGCTGTGCTGCTGGGTGCTGTGGTGCCGACGGTGGCGCGTCGTCGGCACGAAAAAACCCCTCGGGCCCGTGGGGTCGGGCCGGTCGAGGGGTGCGCGCGCTGACGAAGCCTTCCGTGCGTGGGCTCAGCCGGCGCGCTCGGGAAGTACTACGAGGAGGTTCGTCCGCATGTCCAGGACACTACGCCGCGCCCGGCGAGGTGTCACGCCCGCAGCACGCCATCTCACATCGTGGTCCACGGGTCCACTCTACGGACGAACGGCGCGGGGCACCGGTCCCGGGTGGACGGTTCGGACGGACACGCCGTCGGCGTGTCCGTCCGTCCGTTCCACCGTCCCACCGGTGCGGTTGCGGGTGCGGTCGCGCGTGGCGCCCTAGCCTCGGTGGATGCGCCGACCCCGCCACCGCCCGCTGCTCGCCCTCGCGCTCGCCGTGCCGCTGGCCGCCCTCGCCGGGTGCGGCGGCACCGGCGACGACGACCCGCCGCGCTCCTCGGCGCCGGCGCCGCAGGACACGTCGGCGTCGCCGTCCGCCTCGCCCTCGGACCCGCCGACCGCCTCGCCGTCCGCGTCGGCGGGCACCGAGGACCCCGACGCGGACGCCGCCGCACCGGAGTTCGGCGCCACCGGCGACGCCGAGGCCTCCGCCGGTGCCGCGCTGACGGTGACGGGCCTGCGCATCGGCACGCACGAGGGCTTCGACCGGGTGGTGGTCGACCTCGGCGGGACCGGCACCCCGGGCTGGTTCGTCCAGCGCACCGACCGCGCCGTGGAGGACCCCACCGGCGACGTCGTCGACCTGGGCGGCGACGGGGTGCTGGCGCTGTACGTCACGGGCCTCGGGTACCCGTTCGAGACGGGCGTCACCGAGCTGCCGGTCGGTACCCGGACCCCCGGCGGCACCGTCGTGACCGGCGCCGAGTTCACCGGGACGTTCGAGGGGCAGACGCAGATCTTCCTGGGCCTGGTCGACCCGCAGGCGCCGTACCGCGTCTTCCTGCTCGAGAACCCCACGCGGATCGTCGTCGACGTGCAGCGCTCGATGGCCTGACCCCGCGGCCCGGCCCGACGGCCGGGACCGGCGTCAGCGGCGCCGCACCACCACGGCCTCCCACGGGCGCAGCAGGCCCGCGCGCGCACCCTCGGCGGCGTGCGTGCCGAGCACCACGTCGCCCCAGCCGCCGTCGCCGTCGAGCGGCCACGCCTCCCCCAGGTCGACGGCCTGCTCGTCACCCGACACGTTGACGACCACCAGCAGCGCGTCCCCGTCCAGGGCGCGCGTGAACGCGTACACGTGCTCGTCCTCGGGCAGCAGCATCGTGAAGTCGCCGAGCGCCACGACCGGGTCGGTGTGCCGCAGCTCGATCAGCCGCCGGTGGTGGTGGAACACGGAGTCCGGGTCCGCGTGCTCCGCGGCGGCGTTGAGCTCGCGGTGGTTCGGGTTGACGCCCAGCCAGGGGCGGCCGGTCGTGAACCCGGCGTGCGGCGAGTCGTCCCACTGCACCGGCGTCCGCGCGTTGTCGCGGGACATCGCCGCGAGCCCGGCCAGCAGCTGCTCGTCGGTCGCCGACGCGAGCGTGCGGGCCTGCGCGACGTGGTTCAGCGACTCGATGTCCCGGTACTGGTCGAACCGCGTGAAGTGGGCGTTCGTCATCCCGAGCTCCTCGCCCTGGTAGACGTACGGCGTCCCCCGGTGCAGGTGCAGGAGCGTCGCCAGCGCCTTCGCCGACTCGCGGCGGTACCGGCCGTCGTCGCCGAACCGGGACACCACCCGCGGCTGGTCGTGGTTGTCCCAGTACAGGCTGTTCCAGCCCGCGTCCGCGAGCCCCGCCTGCCACCGCCCGAACGTCGCCTTGAGGTCGGTCAGCCGCAGCGGCTTCGGGTCGAACTTCCCGCCCGGCCCGTGGTCCAGGCCGACGTGCTCGAACTGGAACACCATGTCGACCTCGCGCCGCGCCGGGTCGGTGTACTTCAGCGCCTCGTCGAGCGTCACCCCCGGGGTCTCCCCGACGGTCAGCAGCTGCGCCGCGCGGCCCTCGAACACCTCGCGGTGCATCTCCTGCAGGTACTCGTGCACCCGGGGGCCGTCCGTGTAGTGCGGGCTGCCGTCGCCCCAGACCCCCGCGATGACGGGCCCGTCCGGCAGCGACGTGTCCTTCGAGATGAGGTTGATGACGTCCATCCGGAACCCGTCGACCCCGCGGTCCAGCCACCACCGCATCATCGCGTAGACCGCCTGCCGGACCTCCGGGTTCTCCCAGTTCAGGTCCGGCTGCTTGCGGCTGAACAGGTGCAGGTAGTACTCGCCCGACGCCTCGTCCAGCTCCCACGTGGAGCCCGAGAAGAAGGAGTGCCAGTTGGTCGGCTCCGCGCCGGGCTGCCCCGGGGCCATGCCGTCGCGCGCCGGCCGCCACCAGTACCAGTCGCGCTTCGGGCTGTCCGTCGACGACCGGCTCTCGACGAACCACGGGTGCTCGTCGGACGTGTGGTTGACCACGAGGTCCATGAGCAGCTTCATGCCGCGCGCGTGCAGCTCGGCGATCAGCTCGTCCAGGTCGGCGATGGTGCCGAACGACGGGTCGACGTCCTGGTAGTCGCTGATGTCGTAGCCGTTGTCGTCCTGCGGGGAGCGGTAGATCGGCGACAGCCACACCACGTCGACGCCGAGGGCGCTCAGGTGGTCGAGCCGCGAGATGATCCCCCGCAGGTCACCGATCCCGTCGCCGTCCGAGTCCTGGAACGACCTCGGGTAGATCTGGTAGACGACGGCTCGGGTCCACCACGGTGCGTCTTCGACGGTCCAGCCCATGGCTCCGACCTTCTCACGCGTTCGCGGGCCGCGCAGGGACGTCAGTCCACGTCCCGCCGGCGGAAGACCAGCGCCGCCACCACCACGACGAGGACCGCGACCGCCGCCACGACGACACCGCCCTGCCACACCGACACCGTCCGCTCGGCTGTGCAGACGTACGTCGCGCCGCCGTCGCCCGGCGGGCACGGGACGTCGACGAAGTAGACCAGGCCGTCGTCGATCCACGCCTGCAGCCCGCTGCGCAGCGTCCAGGGCGTCAGCCGGGGCAGGAACCCCGCGACGGCGGAGTCGACGACCAGCAGCCAGCCGACACCGATCCCGAGCGAGGCGGCGGCGCTGCGGGTCAGGAAGCCGAGCGCCGCACCGACGGCCCCGACGACGGCCGCCGCCGCGAGCACGCGCAGCGCCTGCTCGCCGAGGTCGCGCCACACGTCGGCGGTGACGTCGCCGACCGCGTCGTTGGCCGTCGCGGCCGCCCACGACCCGCCGACCGTCAGCGCGAGCGCGACCGCAGCGACCGGCAGCACGCCGAGCGCCGCGACCACGACCTTGCTGGCGTACACCCGGCCGCGCCGGGGCACGAAGGTCAGCCACATGCCGAGCGAGCCGGAGCCCGACTCCGCGGTCACGAACGTGATCCCGACCGCGAAGGCGACCAGCAGGAGGAGCATCGTCACGCCCGACACCCAGCTCGACGCGGTGTCCGCGAACGTCGGCTGCGGGAGCAGGTACCACTCGGCCCGCGGCTCCATGTCGTCGCACGCCCAGTCCGCGTCGGGAAAGGTCTCGCGCTCCTGCGCCTCGCCCTCGCGGCAGTCCTCGACGTACTGCTCGCCGTTCTCCGCCCAGTCCGCCTGCGCCTGCGCGAACTGCGCCTCCGCCGCGGTGACGGCCTGCGCCGACGGCGGCCGCGTCGCGCCCCACGCCAGGGCCGCGACCGCGAAACCCGCGACGACGGCGATCACCGCCAGCCACCGCACCGCCGCCCGGTACCGGAACCGCCGGCCCTCGACCCGCACCAGCCCGGTCATGCCCGCACCCGCCGTCCGTGCGGCGCGGGCCGGCCCTGGTGCGGGGCTGCCGTGCCGTCCGCGTCCGCGCCGGTCAGCGCGAGGAACACCTGCTCCAGGTCCGCGCGCGCGGGGACCAGCTCGTGCAGGTAGAGGCCCGCGTCCGCGAGCGCCCGCGTGATCTCCGCGGGCTGCGGGCCGACCACGCGCAGGGCGTCGGCGCCGTCCGGCCGCACGGACCAGCCCCGCGCACCCAGGACCGCCGCGGCGCGCTCGGGCTCGAGCACGCCCACGCGCGTCTCGGCGGCCTCCGCCGCACCGACGAGGTCCGCCACCCGGCCGCTGGCCACCAGCCGTCCCTGCGTCACGATCGACACGGTGTCCGCGACCTGCTGCACCTCGGCCAGGATGTGGCTCGACACCAGCACGGTCCTGCCCGCGTCGGCGAGCGACCGCATGGTCTGCCGCACCTCGCGGATGCCGGCGGGGTCCAGCCCGTTGGTCGGCTCGTCGAAGATCACGAGGTCCGGGTCCTTCAGCAGCGTGGCGGCGATGGCCAGCCGTTGCTTCATGCCGAGCGAGTACGTCTTCACCGGGCTCGACGACCGGTCCGCGAGCCCCACGTCGGCGAGGACGCGGTCGACCTGCGCCGGGGGCGTCCCGATCGCGGCGGCGAGCAGCTCGAGGTTCCGCTGCCCGGAGAACGCGGGGAAGAACCGGGGCTGCTCGACGATCGCGCCCACGCGCCGCGCCACCTCCGGAAGCGCCTGCGGCACCGGCCGGTCCAGCACCCGCACCGTCCCGGAGTCCGGGCGGATCAGCCCGAGCAGCATCCGGATGGTCGTCGTCTTGCCCGCGCCGTTCGGGCCGAGGAACCCGTGCACGCCGCCGAGCGGCACGTCCAGGTCCAGGCCCCCGACGGCGACGACGCGCCGCCCCCGGTGCCGGTAGGTCTTCCGCAGCCCGCGGGTGCTGACGGCGGTGGTCCCCGCCGGCGCCTCGTCCGTCACGCTCGCCCCCTCGCCGGGCGCCGGGCGCGCCCGGGCCGACCCTAGCGGCCGCCCGGGCGCGCCGGTGCGCGTTCCGGCTGCTCAGATGAGGACGGCGCCCTTCGACGCGGACTGCACGAGCTTGGCGTACTTGGCCAGGACTCCCCGGGTGTACCGCGGGGTCAGCGGCTCCCAGCCCACGCGACGGGCGGCGAGCTCGGCCTCGTCGACCAGCAGGTCCAGCGTCGCGTTCGCGACGTCCAGCCGGATCCGGTCGCCGTCCCGCACGAACGCGATCGGCCCGGCGTCGACGGCCTCCGGCGCCACGTGCCCGACGCACAGGCCGGTGGTGCCGCCGGAGAACCGGCCGTCGGTGAGCAGCAGGACGTCCTTGCCGAGGCCCGCGCCCTTGATGGCGCCGGTGATGGCCAGCATCTCGCGCATGCCCGGGCCGCCCTTGGGGCCCTCGTAGCGGATGACCACGACGTCGCCGGCCTGGATCGTGCCGTCCTCCAGCGCGTCGAGGGCCGCGCGCTCCCGCTCGAACACGCGGGCGGTGCCCTCGAAGACGTCGGTGTCGAAGCCCGCGGACTTCACGACCGCGCCCTCCGGGGCCAGCGACCCGTCGAGGATCGTGATGCCGCCGGTGTGGTGGATCGGGTTGTCGAGCGCGCGCAGGATCTTGCCGTCCGGGTCCGGCGGGGTGATGTCCGCCAGGTTCTCCGCCACCGTCTTGCCGGTGACCGTGAGGCAGTCGCCGTGCAGCAGACCGGCGTCCAGCAGCGCCTTCATCACGACGGGCACGCCGCCGATGCGGTCCACGTCGGCCATCACGTACCGGCCGAACGGCTTGAGGTCACCCAGGTGCGGGACCTTGGCGGCGACGCGCTTGAAGTCGTCCAGCGTGAGGTCGACCTCGGCCTCGTGCGCGATGGCCAGCAGGTGCAGCACCGCGTTGGTCGAGCCGCCGAACGCCATGACGACCGCGATGGCGTTCTCGAACGCCTCCTTCGTCATGATCTGCCGCGCGGTGATGCCCCTGCGGAGCAGCTCCACGACCGCCTCGCCCGACTTGTGGGCGAAGTTGTCGCGGCGGCGGTCGGCGCTCGGCGGGGCGGCGGAGCCCGGCAGCGACATGCCCATCGCCTCGGCGACGGACGCCATCGTGTTCGCGGTGTACATGCCGCCGCACGCGCCCTCGCCCGGGCAGATGGCCCGCTCGATGCGGTCCAGGTCGCCCTTGCTCATCAGCCCGCGCGCGCAGGCACCGACGGCCTCGAACGCGTCGATCAGCGTGACGTCCTTCTCCGTGCCGTCCTCGAGCTTCACCCAGCCCGGCATGATCGAGCCGGCGTAGAGGAAGACGCTCGACAGGTCCAGGCGGGCGGCGGCCATCAGCATGCCCGGCAGCGACTTGTCGCAGCCCGCCAGCAGCACGGAGCCGTCCAGGCGCTCGGCCTGCATGACCGTCTCGACGCTGTCCGCGATGATGTCGCGGCTCACGAGGGAGAAGTGCATGCCCTCGTGGCCCATCGAGATGCCGTCCGAGACGGAGATCGTGCCGAACTCCAGCGGGTAGCCCCCGCCGGCGTGCACGCCGTTCTTCACGGCCTGCGCGAGCCGCTGCAGCGACAGGTTGCAGGGCGTGATCTCGTTCCAGGAGCTCGCGACGCCGATCTGCGGCTTGGCCCAGTCGTCGTCGCCCATGCCGACGGCACGGAGCATGCCGCGGGACGCGGTGGCCTCGATGCCGTCCGTGACCTGGCGCGACCGGGGCTTGATGTCCGGCGTCTGCGGAGAGGTGGTCGTCATGAGCCGAGCGTAAGCGCGTCGCGGTCCGGCGTCTCGCCCCGGGGCACGGGTCGTCCCCCGGGGCGGTCCGGCGAGGTCTCAGCGGCGGCGGATCCGGCTCACGTCGCGCACCGCGCCGCGGTCGGCGCTGGTCGCCATCGCCGCGTACGCCTGCAGCGCCGGCGAGACGTAGCGGTCCCGGTCGACGGGCTGCCACGGGTTCTCGCGCGCCTCCATCTTGGCGCGGCGCTCGGCCAGCACCTCGTCCGGCACGTTCACGCGGATCAGGCGGGTCTCGACGTCGATCTCGATCTCGTCGCCGTCCTCGATCAGGCCGATGGTCCCGCCGGCGGCCGCCTCGGGGCTCACGTGCCCCACCGAGATGCCGCTGGACCCGCCCGAGAACCGGCCGTCGGTGATGAGCGCGCAGACCTTCCCCAGGCCGCGGCCCTTGATGAACGACGTCGGGTAGAGCATCTCCTGCATGCCGGGGCCGCCCGCCGGGCCCTCGTACCGGACCACGACGACGTGACCCGGCTGGACCTCCTTGCGCAGGATCTTCTCGACCGCCTCGTCCTGCGACTCGCACACCAGCGCGGTGCCGACGAAGTGGAAGACGTCCGGGTCGATGCCCGCGGTCTTGATGACCGCGCCGTCCTCGGCGAGGTTGCCGCGCAGCACCGCCAGGCCACCCTCGACCGTGTACGCGTGCGGCACGTCGCGGATGCAGCCGGCCGCACCGTCGGTGTCGAGCGACTCCCACACGTTCGACGTGGAGAACGCCTGCGTCGTGCGCACGCCGCCCGGCGCCGCGTGGAACAGCGCGACCGCCCGCTCGGTCGCGCGGCCCCCGCGGACGTCCCAGTCGTCGAGCCACGCCCGCAGCGTCGGGGTGTGCACGCTCGTCACGTCGTGGTCGAGCAGGCCGCCGCGGTCGAGCTCGCCGAGCAGCGCGGGGATGCCGCCCGCCCGGTGCACGTCCTCCATGTGGTAGTCCGGGTGGTTCGGGGCCACCTTCGCCAGGCACGGCACGCGGCGGCTGATCGCGTCGATCTCGGCCAGCGTGAAGTCGACCCCGGCCTCCTGCGCGGCGGCGAGGATGTGCAGGACGGTGTTGGTCGAGCCGCCCATCGCGACGTCGAGCGTCATGGCGTTCGTGAAGGCGGCCTTGGTCGCGATGCCGCGCGGCGCGGCCGTGTCGTCCTCGTCGTCGTAGTACCGGCGCGCCAGGTCGACGATCGTGCGCCCGGCCTCGAGGAACAGCTCGCGGCGGGCGCTGTGGGTCGCGAGGGTCGAGCCGTTGCCCGGGAGCGACAGGCCCAGCGCCTCGGTCAGGCAGTTCATCGAGTTCGCGGTGAACATGCCGGAGCACGAGCCGCAGGTCGGGCACGCGTTCTCCTCGACGCTGGCCAGCGCCTGGTCCGACACGTCGTCGTCCGCGGAGTCGTTGATCGCGTTGATGAGGTTGAGGGGCGTCTTCGCGACGCCGTCGGCCACGACCGCCTTGCCGGCCTCCATCGGCCCGCCGGACACGAAGATGACGGGGATGTTCAGCCGCAGGGCGGCGTTCAGCATGCCGGGGGTGATCTTGTCGCAGTTGGAGATGCAGACCAGGGCGTCGGCGCAGTGCGCCTGGACCATGTACTCGACCGAGTCGGCGATCAGGTCGCGGCTGGGCAGGGAGTAGAGCATCCCCGCGTGGCCCATCGCGATGCCGTCGTCGACGGCGATGGTGTTGAACTCCTTCGCGACGCCGCCGGCCTCCTGGATCGCCGAGGCCACGAGGTCGCCCATGTCCTTGAGGTGCACGTGCCCGGGGACGAACTGCGTGTACGAGTTCGCGATCGCGATGATCGGCTTGCCGAAGTCCTCCGAGCCCATGCCGGTCGCACGCCACAGCGCGCGGGCACCGGCCATGTTGCGGCCGTGGGTCGAGGTACGAGAGCGCAGCGGACGACTCACGTGGAAGCTCCTTCAGCAAGCAGGGCGGCACCGCGGCGGCGACGCGCCGTCACGGTACGTCCGGGCACGTCGCCGGCGCCTCGCCCGTCCGTCCTGTGATCGACCAGCCCGCGAGACGGCGCCGCGCTCCTCACCCCTGCCCTCGCGCCTGCCACGTGCACACGCAGGCCTCGTTGCCCTCCGGGTCGGCCAGGACCCAGAACGCCGGCGCGCGCCGGTCCGAGACGAGCGTGCCACCCGCGGCCAGCGCGGCGGCGACGCGGCCCTCGGCCTGGTCGTGCGGGACCGTGACGTCGACGTGGATGCGGTTGCGCTGCGGGCGGGGCGCGTCCATCTGCTGGAACCAGTAGCCCGGCCCGAGCGCCCCGGGATCGGCGAGCACGTGGTCGTCCGGGTCGGTGCCGGCCTCGGTGACGTAGCCGAGCACCGCCCGCCAGAACGGCGCGACCGCCGCGATGTCGAGGGCGTCGATCGCGACCTCCTGCGTCGTGAGCAGGCCCGGGTCGCCCCCGAGGCCGAGCTCGTCGGCGATCCGGGTGACCTGCGCGGCCAGGGCGAGGTCCCGCTCGGTGAGGCCGTGCGCCGGCGCGGTGGTGGTCCGGACGTGGACCTGGTCCGGGCGGAGCACGAGGTCCGGCTGCGCGCCGACCTCGCGCGCGGCGTCGGCGACCCGGGCGACGAACGCGGCCCCCGCGGCCAGGTCGGGGGTGCGGAAGGCGGCCTCCAGCCAGAGCAGCAGCACCCGCCAGTGCCGCGGGTCGACCCGCTCCGTCGCGGCGCCCGGTCCGATCACGTCTGTCGCGTCCATGCCGAGAGCCTGCCACCGCCCTCCGACACGGCCGCCGGGGCCGGCTTGCGGTTGACGTCGCGTCAACGCCTACCGTCGGGTGACGACGGCGGAGACGCCGCCGTCGGAGGGGAGGAGCGGACCATGACGACCGACGCGGAGCGGTGGACCACCGCGGAGGTGGTGCGCCTGTCGGGCGTCACGTCGCGGACGTTGCGGCACTACGACGCCATCGGGCTGCTGCCCCCGGCCGGGACCACGCCGGGCGGCCAGCGGGAGTACGGGCGGCGGGAGCTGCTGCGTCTGCAGCAGGTGCTGGTGCTCCGGGAGCTCGGCGTCGGCCTCGGCGCCATCGCCGAGATGCTCGCGGGCGCGCCCGAGGGGTCGCCGCAGCTCCACGCCGGGCGGCTGCGCGAGCACCACGCCTGGCTCCTGGCGGAGCGGGACCGGCTCGACCGGCTGGCCCGCACCGTCGCCTCCACCATCGAGTCCCTGGAAGGGGGCGCTGCCATGCCGGCGGAGCAGATGTACGACGGGTTCGACCACACGCAGTACGAGGCCGAGGCCCGCGAGCGCTGGGGCGACCCGGCGGTGGACCGGAGCAACCGGGCGTGGGCGTCCATGTCCGCCGCGGAGCGGGACGCGCACCAGGGCGAGGGCCGGGCGGTGAGCGAGCGGCTCGCGGAGCACCTCGCCGCCGGGACGCCCGTCGCCGACCCCGCCGTCCGCGACCTCGTCGCCCGGCACCACGCGTGGGTCGCGCGGTTCTGGACCCCGGACGCCGAGGCGTACCGCGCGCTGGGCGCGACGTACGTGGACGACGCCCGGTTCGCCGCGACCTACGACGGCGTGGCGCCGGGGCTCGCGGCCTACCTGCGGGACGCGATCGACGCCCACGCGGACGCCGTGGCCGGCGCCTGACCGCCCGACGCACATCGGGACCTACGGCCCAACCGCGGCGGGGCCCCGCGCGGCAGGCTGGGTCAGGTGCCGGACCACCGGCCGTCTCTCCCCCGGGGCGGCCACCGGGCCACAGGCTCGCGGTCCGCTCCGGTCTCCTGGCGACGACGACCAGTCACCAGGGACCCCGGTCGAGGCACCATCGGCTCATCGCCCGGGCCGGTGGTGCCTCGATCTCTGCCCGGTCCGCTCCGCGCCGGCAGCCCGGGTCGGCACCGCCGCGGGACCGCTCGCGGCCCGCCCGGAGCCTCGTTACCGTCGCCGGGTGACCGCCATCCACTGGTTCCGCCGCGACCTGCGCCTGGGCGACAACCCGGCCCTGCACGCGGCGGCCGGGACGGGCGACGTCCTCGCCCTGTACGTCCTCGACCCCCGGCTGTGGGCGTCCGCCGGCGCACCCCGGCGGGCGTACCTCGCGCGGAGCCTGGCCGCCCTGGACGCCCAGACCGGCGGCCGGCTGCTCGTCCGGCAGGGTGACCCGCGGCAGGTCGTCCCGGCCGTCGCCCGCGAGGTCGCGGCCACGGCGGTGCACGTGGCGGCGTCCTACGAGCCGTTCGGGCGCCGCCGGGACGACGCCGTCGAGTGGGACCTCGAGGATGCCGGCGTCCCCCTCGTGCGCACCGGCTCCCCCTACGCCGTCGCGCCCGGTCGGGTCCGCAACGGGTCCGGCGGCGACTACAAGGTGTTCACGCCGTTCCGGCGGGCGTGGTCCGAGCACGGCTGGCGGCCCCCCGCACCTGACGCCGAGACGACCGCGGCGACGGTCACGTTCGTGGACGGCGGGCGGGGCGACCCGGTGCCGGACGCGCCGGTGCCCGCCGGGATGACCCTGCCGGAGGCCGGGGAGCCGGCGGCGCTGGCCCGGTGGGCGGAGATGCTCGACGGGCCGCTGACGCGGTACGCGACCGAGCGCGACCGCCCCGACCTGGACAGCACCTCCCGGCTGTCCGTCCCGCTGAAGTGGGGGGAGATCCACCCGCGCACCCTGCTCGCCGACCTCGCCGGGCGCGGGGGCGACGGGGCCGAGACCTTCCGCAGCCAGATCGCGTGGCGCGAGTTCCACGCCGACGTCCTGTTCCACCACCCGTCGGCGCGGCGGGAGTCCCTCACCCCGGTGGTGCCCGAGAGCGTGTGGGTGAACGGCAGCACGGAGCAGGACCTGCTCGACGCGTGGGCCGCCGGCCGCACCGGCTACCCGATGGTCGACGCGGGGATGCGGCAGCTGCTGGCCGAGGGCTGGATGCACAACCGCCTGCGGATGCTCGTCGCGTCGTTCCTGGTCAAGGACCTGCACGTGCGCTGGCAGCGCGGCGCCGACCACTTCCTGGCGTGGCTCGTCGACGGCGACGTGCCGCAGAACCAGCTCAACTGGCAGTGGGTCGCCGGCACCGGCCGCGACGCCTCCCCGTACTTCCGGGTCTTCAACCCCGTGACGCAGGGCGTGAAGTTCGACCCCGCGGGCCGGTACGTGCGCCGCTGGGTCCCGGAGCTGCGGGACGTCCCGGGCAGGGCCGTGCACGAGCCGTGGAAGCTGCCGCGGTCAGCGGCCCCGGACTACCCCGACCGGATCGTCGACCACGCCACCGAGCGCGCGGTCAGCCTCGGGGCGTACCACTCGCTGCGCTGAGCCCCGGCGAGGACGCCGGTGCGGTGGGACGTCGGTCCCGGACCGACCCCTCCCGGGCGGGGGTGCAGCCCTCCGCAGCCGAAGGTCGGGACCTTCGACCCGGGTGCGAGCGGCCGGTCCGGAGGAGATTGGGAATGTAGTCACAAGGCGACAAACCCGACAACACGAAGGCACGATCATGACCGCCACAGCCACTCCCCGCACCGACGCCGGATCGGTGACCGTGCGGACCCAGGAGAACATCGTCACGACGGTGAAGGCCCGCCGCTCCCTCGCGGTGCTCCGCCTCGCCACCGGGTTCATCTTCCTGTGGGCGTTCCTCGACAAGACGTTCGGCCTGGGCTACTCCACGCCGTCGGAGAAGTCCTGGCTGAACGGCGGGACCCCGAGCCAGGGCTTCCTCAACAGCCCCGCCGTCGTCGGCCCCTTCAAGGACCTCTTCCAGTCGATCGCCAGCCCCGCCACCGACGTGCTGTTCATGCTCGGCATGCTGGGCGTCGGCCTCGCGGTGATGCTCGGCGTCGGCGTCCGCGTCGCCGCGTGGGCCGGCTCCGCGATCATGCTGATGATGTGGGCCGCCGAGTGGCCGCTCACCTCGGGCTCGACCAACCCGGTGATGGACTACCACATCATCTACGCGCTGGCGCTGGTCGTCGTGGCGTTCACCCTGGCCGGCGACACCTGGGGCCTCGGCCGCCGGTGGCGCGAGCTCCCGCTCGTCCGCTCGCACGGCTGGCTCCGCTGACCCACCCGGCGGGCGCACCGCCCGCCGCCCGGTCGCGAGGCGCCGGTCCCCCCTCCGGGACCGGCGCCTCGCCGCGTCCGGGACGGCGCCGAGGGGTCAGTCCGCCTGCCGGGCGCGGTACTCGTCCTCGAGCATCGCCATCATGATCCCGTCGCACCAGCCGTCGCCGTCGGGGTACGCGTCGCGGCGGCGCCCCTCGACCACGAAGCCGATGTTCTCGTACAGCGAGTGCGCCCGGGCGTTGATGCTCAGCACGTCCAGCTCGACGCGGTGCAGCCCGATCCCGTCGAACGCCAGCCCCAGCACCAGCTCGATCGCCTCGGTCCCGTACCCGCGCCCGCGGTAGCCGGGGCGCATCACGAGGCGCAGGTTCGTCGACCCGAGCGCCTCGTCGATGTCGGTCAGCACGATCTCGCCCAGGTACTCGTCCGAGCCGTTCGCCGTGATGGCCAGGTCGATCCGGCCCTCCTGCCGGGAGACGGTGGCGCACCAGGCGTCGATCTGCGCGCGGGTGTAGACGGTCGTCGTCCCGGTGGTGCGCCGCCCGTCCGGGTCGTTCACCATGTCCCACATCGCCGGGGCGTCCTCCGCCCGGATGGGTCGCAGGTGGATCATCTCGCCCTCGAGCGTGGGCTTGTCCATGGGGCCTCCCGTCGTCCACCCGATGCTAGGCACTGCGGGTGACCGGGATGTTTCGGCGCGCGGTTACGCCCGCCGCCCGCACGACGACGGCGGCGCACCCCCGCGGGGGTGCGCCGCCGTCGAGGTCGCCAGCGTCGGCGCGCTCAGGCCTGGGCGACGCGCTCCAGCACGAGCTCCCGGACGCGGCCCGCGTCCGCCTGCCCGCGCGTGGCCTTCATGACCGAGCCGATGATCGCGCCGACCGGGCCGAGGTTCCCGGACCGGATCTTCGCGGCGATGTCGGGCTGCGCGGCGAGCGCGGCGTCGATGGCCTCGAGCAGCGGGCCGTCGTCGGACACGACCTCCAGCCCGCGCGCGACGACGACCGCCTCGGGGTCGCCCTCCCCCGCGAGCACGCCCTCGAGCACCTGACGGGCCAGCTTGTCGTTGATCCGCCCCGCGTCGACGAGCTGCTGGAGCTGCCCGATCTGCGTCGGCGTGATCGGGAGGTCGCCGAGCTCGACGTCCTGGGTCTTGGCGGTGCGGGCAAGCTCGCCCATCCACCACTTGCGCGCGGCGGCCGGGCTGGCACCCGCGGCCACCGTCGCCTCGATCAGCTCGACCGCCCCGGCGTTCACCACGTCACGCATCTCGGCGTCGGCGTAGCCCCAGTCGCCCTGGAGCCGGCGCCGCCGGGCGGCGGGCAGCTCGGGCAGGTTCGAGCGGATCTCCTCCACCCACGCGCGGTCCGGGGCGATCGGCACCAGGTCGGGCTCGGGGAAGTACCGGTAGTCCTCGGCGTCCGACTTCACGCGGCCCGCGGTGGTGATGCCGGTGTCCTCGTGCCAGTGCCGGGTCTCCTGGACCACGGTGCCCGCGGCGTCCAGCACGGCGGCCTGACGGCTGATCTCGTACCGCACCGAGCGCTCGACCGACCGGAACGAGTTGACGTTCTTGGTCTCCGTGCGGGTGCCGAGCGGCGACGTGGGCGTCGGGCGCAGCGACACGTTCACGTCGGCGCGCACGTTGCCGCGCTCCATCCGGGCCTCCGAGACGCCGAGCGACCGGAAGATGTCCCGCAGGGTCTGCACGTACGCGCGGGCGACCTCGGGGGCGCGTGCACCGGCGCCGACGATCGGCTTGGTGACGATCTCCACGAGCGGGATGCCGGCGCGGTTGTAGTCGACGAGCGAGTACTCGGCGCCCTGGATCCGGCCGGTGGAGCCGCCGACGTGGGTGTTCTTGCCCGCGTCCTCCTCCATGTGCGCTCGCTCGATCTCGACGCGGAACACCGTGCCGTCCTCGAGCTCGACGTCCAGGTAGCCCTCGTACGCGATGGGCTCGTCGTACTGGGAGGTCTGGAAGTTCTTCGGGACGTCCGGGTAGAAGTAGTTCTTCCGGGCGAACCGGCACGACTCGGCGATCTGGCAGTTCAGGGCCAGGCCGATCCGGATCGCGTACTCGACGGCGGTGCCGTTGACCGCGGGCAGCGCGCCCGGCAGGCCCAGCGACACCGGCGAGACGGCCGTGTTCGGCTCGTCGCCGAAGGTCTGCGGCGCCGCGTCGAACATCTTCGTGCGCGTGCCGAGCTCGACGTGCACCTCGATGCCGATGACCGGGTCGAACCGGGCCACGGCCTCGTCGTAGTCGACCAGGTCGACGGTCTGGGCGGTCACTCGGACACCTCCAGCTCGGGGGCCTGCGCCAGCAGCGGGCCGCCCCACTTCTTCTCCAGCAGCGCCTCGAGCGCGGCGCCCACGCGGTACAGCCGGTCGTCCGCCTTCGCGGGGGCCAGCACCTGGAAGCCCACGGGCAGGCCGTCGTCCGACAGGCCGCTCGGCAGCGACAGGCCGGGGATCCCGGCGAGGTTCGCCGGGATGGTGGCCACGTCGTTGAGGTACATCGCGAGCGGGTCGTCCAGCTTCTCACCGAGCTTGAACGCCGTGGTCGGCGCCGTCGGCGAGACCAGGACGTCCGCGGCGGAGAACGCCGCCGCGAAGTCCCGCTGGATCAGCGTGCGGACCTTCTGCGCGCTGCCGTAGTAGGCGTCGTAGTAGCCGGCCGACAGGGCGTACGTGCCGAGGATGATCCGGCGCTTCACCTCGTCGCCGAACCCGGCGCCTCGGGTGGCGGCCATGACGCGCTCGGCGGTGACCGGGCCCTCGCTCGGCTCGACCCGCAGGCCGAACCGCATGCCGTCGAACTTCGCCAGGTTGCTGGACGCCTCGCTCGGCAGGATCAGGTAGTACGCGCCGAGGGCGTACTCGAAGTGCGGGCAGGAGACCTCGACGATCTCGGCGCCCGCCCCGCGCAGCAGCTCCAGGGACTCCTCGAACCGCGCGAGCACGCCGGCCTGGTAGCCCTCGCCCTGCAGCTCGCGGACCACGCCGACGCGCACGCCCGTGAGGTTGCCGGTCGCACCCTGGCGCGCCGCGGCGACCAGGCCGGGCACGGGCTCCGGGATGGAGGTCGAGTCGCGCGGGTCGTGCCCGCCGATCAGCTCGTGCAGCAGCGCCGAGTCGAGCACGGTGCGGGTGACCGGACCGGCCTGGTCGAGGCTCGACGCCAGGGCGATGAGGCCGTAGCGCGACACCGAGCCGTACGTCGGCTTGACGCCGACCGTGCCGGTGACGGCGGCGGGCTGCCGGATCGAGCCGCCCGTGTCGGTGCCGATGGCCAGCGGGGCCTCGTACGCCGCGACGGCGGCCGCGGAACCACCGCCGGACCCGCCGGGGATCCGGTCGAGGTCCCAGGGGTTGTGGGTGTCGCCGTACGCGGAGTGCTCCGTGCTGGAGCCCATCGCGAACTCGTCCATGTTGGTCTTGCCGAGGATCGGCAGGCCCGCGGCCTTGATCCGCTCGACCAGCGTGGCGTCGTACGGGGGCACCCAGCCCTCGAGGATCCGGGAGCCCGCCGTGGTGGGCAGGCCCTTCGTGACGACGACGTCCTTGACGGCGATGGGCACGCCGGCGAGGGCGTGCAGCTCCTCGCCCGCGGCGCGGCGGTCGTCGACCTCGCGGGCCGTGGCGAGCGCCTCGTCCCCCGAGACGTGCAGGTAGGCGTGCACGGCGGGCTCGACGGCGGCCATGCGGTCCAGGTGCGCCTGGGTGGCCTCGACGCTCGACACCTCGCGCGCGGCGAGCCGCGCGGCCAGGTCGGCGGCGGACAGGCGGGTCAGGTCGGTCATGTCACTCCTCCCCGAGGATCTGCGGGACGAGGAACTTGCCGTCCTGGGCCGCGGGGGCGCCCGCGAGCACGTCGGCCTGCGCGAGCGGCTGCTCCGGCACGTCCGGGCGGAACACGTTGGTCATCGGCAGCGGGTGGCTGGTGGCCGGCACGTCGGGCGTGGCGACCTCGCTGACCCGGGCGACCGACTCGACGATCACGTCGAGCTCGCCGGCGAGGCGGTCGAGCTCCTCGGGGGTCAGGTCGATCCGCGCCAGGCCCGCGACGCGCGCGACCTCGTCACGAGAGAGGGAGGACATGCCCCGAGTCTAGACGCGCGGGGGCCGGTCGCCGCCGCCGTCCCCAGGCCCGGTCCGCGGGGTCAGACGCGTGCGGCCGAGACGAGCGCGAGCACCGCGTCGGCGTAGGCGTCGGCCGCCTGGTCGGCGGAGAACGAACGCTCGGGCTGGCCCGGCAGCTCCACCACGACCAGGTAGGACCCGTCGAGCGCCCGCGCGAGGCTGCGGAACGTCCCGCCGAGCAGCTCGCGCAGCTGGTCCTCGCGCGGCAGCCACACGGCGTCGTCCTGGGTGACGGAGTCCAGCGCCCACTCCGTCGTGCCGTTGAACCCCAGGACGGTGCCCGTCGGGTAGGCGTGCGGCTCGATGGTCATCTCGCTGATGGTGAAGACCTCGCCCGCGAGCGCCGGCTGCTTCAGCACGAACCGGTCCCCCGAGCGCGGAGTCCACCGCAGGCCCGCCGCCTGGAGCGCCTCGGCGCGGTCGATCGCGATCATCGGCCCAGTATGGTGCGCGGTCCCGGGCGTCGCCCGGCGTGCACCGACCGGCTCAGCGCTGCCAGTACGCGTACCGCTCGGAGGGCCCGAACCCCTCGCCCGCGTACAGGTCGGCGGCACCGTGGTTGGCGACCTCCACCTGCAGGAAGGCCCGTCGCGCACCCCGGTCGGCGGTGGCCCGCAGGGCCGCGCGGGTCAGCAGCCGCCCGAGACCGCGCCGGCGCGCCGCCGGGGCGACGACCAGGCACGACAGACCGGTCCAGTCCTCGGCGAGCGCGGCGCGCAGCACCCCGAGCACGGCCCCGTCCGGGGCCGTCGCCGTGAGGTACAGCGCCGCGGAGCCGGTGAGCACCCGCCGGGCGACGCCGTGGTCGACCGCGCGACCGGCCGCCTTGACGTCGAGCCAGCCCGCGAGCCACGCGTCGTCCGGCCGGTCCCCGACCCGCACCCGGACGTCCGGGCCGGTGTGCACCTCGGCGGGCGGCGCCGCGGCGAGGTCGCGCACGAGCACGTCGGTCGCCGCCACGGACGCGTAACCGCGCTCCGCCAGCACGTCGGCGAGCCCGGGCGGCGCCGCCGAGCACACCCGCACGACGGACGGCTGCCCCGCGGCGGCGTACCGCTCCTCGACCCGGGCGAGCGTCGCGCGGACGTCCGCGGGCGCGCCCAGCGGGAGCACGCTGTTCGCCCGGCGGGTGAACCCGCCGGACAGGCCGAGGCGCCAGCCGTCGACGACCTCGGTCGCCGCCGGCACCCAGGTCGCCGCCTCGACGAGCGCACCGGGCGCCGCGGGGGGCTCCCAGGTCAGGACGCGCACGGCGATCGACTCGTGCGCCCAGTCCCGCGCCGGGGCCGCCACCAGGCCGAGCCGGTCGTACAGGCGCCGCGCCGCCGCCATCTCGTCCAGCGTCGACAGGACGACCCGCCGCGCTCGCCGCGCGACCGCCTCGCGCAGCGCCGCGGTCATCAGGCGCTCCGCCACGCCCCGGCGCCGGGCCTCGGGCGCGACGGCGAGCATCCGCAGCTCGAGCTCGCCGGGCTCCGCGATCTCCGCGTACGAGGTCCCGTACGGGGCGAGGGTGATCGTGCCCACCACCACCTCGGGAGCCGCCGGAGCGCTGCCGCTCCCCGGGGCGTCCGGGTCCGCCGGCACCGTCGCGACGAGCAGCACGGCCTCCCGGGCGCGCTGCGCGGCGTCGCGGAGCTCGGTCTCGTACTCCTCGTCCAGCGCCAGCAGCCCGTCGGCGCGGTACGCCTCCGCCGTGAGCGCCCCCGCCTGGTCGTACTCGTCGGGCCGCGCGACGCGGACGCGCACGCCGGTCACGGGGTCTCGTCCGTCGCCGCCTCGTCCGCGGCTGCGTCGTCCGCGGCTGCCTCGTCCGCGGCTGCGTCGTCCGCGGCTGCCTCGTCCGCGGCGGCGTCGTCTGCTGCCGTCCCGTCCGCCGTCGCCTCGTCCCCCGCCCCCTCGTCCGCGGGCACGTCGCCCACGCCGGCCGGGCCCTGCGCCAGCAGCGCCACGAACCCCGCCTCGTCGAGGACGCGGAGCCCCAGCTCCCGGGCCTTCGCCTCCTTCGAGCCGGCGTTCTCCCCGACCACCACGTAGTCCGTCTTCTTGGACACGCTGCCCGACGCCTTCCCGCCGCGGGACAGCACCGCCTCCTTGGCCTGGTCGCGGCTGAACCCCTCGAGGCTGCCGGTGACGACGACCGTGAGGCCCTCCAGCGTCCGGGGCACCGAGGCGTCGGTCTCGTCGCGCATGACCACGCCGGCGTCCCGCCAGCGCCGGACGATCTCGGCGTGCCAGTCCTCGGCGAACCAGTCGACGATGGAGTCCGCGATCGTCGGGCCGACGCCCTCGACGGCGGACAGCGTCGCGCGGGCGTTCCCGGCGTCGGCGAGCACCTCCTGGAGCGCGTCCATCGACCCGAAGTGCTGCGCGAGGGCGCGCGCGGCCGTCGGACCGACGTTGCGGATGCTGAGCGCCACGAGCACCCGCCAGAACGGCTTGGTCTTCGCCGCGTCGAGCTCGTCCAGCAGCGTCTTGGCCTGCTCGGACGGCACCTCCTCGTACGGGGGCAGGGACTCCCCGCGGGCCTCCGCCTCGCGGCGCGCCTTGACGCTGAAGGTCACGCGCCGGCGGAACGGCGTCCGGCGGCGCACCACGCCGTCGTCGTCCACGCGGGGCTCGCCGGACTCCGGGTCGCGGACCACGACCTCCACGCGCTTGAGCAGCGCGAAGCTCCGCTCCCGGACGCGCTCGCGCTGCTCGGGGGTCGCGTCCGCTGGCCACGCGACCAGGTCGAAGAGGTCGGCCTCGTTCACCACGGGCGGGGTGTCGGGCACCTCCGGCTGCGTCAGCGCCGCGGCCGTCACCTCGCCGAGCGCCTCGATGTCGAGCGCTCCCCGGGAGCCGATGTGCTCGACGCGGCCGCGCACCTGCGCGGGGCACGTCCGGGCGTTCGGGCACCGCAGGTCGACGTCGCCCTCACGCATGGGACGCAGGGTCGACCCGCACTCCGGGCACTGCGTCGGCATGGTCCAGTCGGTGCGGGGGTAGCCGTCGTCCGCGAGCGCCGACACCGGGCCGACGATCTCGGGGATCACGTCGCCGGCCTTCCGCAGGACCACCATGTCCCCGGGCCGGACGCCCTTCGCGGCGACGACGTCCTTGTTGTGCAGGGTCGCCATCGCCACGGTCGACCCCGAGACGCGCACCGGCTCCATCACGGCGTACGGGGTGACCCGGCCGGTGCGGCCGACGTTCACCTCGATGGCGAGCAGCCGGGTGTTGACCTCCTCCGGGGGGTACTTGTACGCGATCGCCCACCGGGGCGCCCGGCTGGTGGCGCCGAGGCGCCGCTGGAGGGCGATCTCGTCGACCTTGATGACGATGCCGTCGATCTCGTGCTCGACCTCGTGCCGGTGCGCGCCGTAGTGGTCGATCATCTGCTGCACGCCGGCCAGCCCGGGCACGACCCGGCTGTGGGGCGAGACGGGCACGCCCCAGCCGGCCAGCAGGTCGTACACCTGGGACTGCCGCTCGAGCCCGGCGGCGCGACCCGGTCCCCAGCGCAGGGCCCCGATGCCGTGGGCGTACATCTGCAGGGGCCGGCCGGCGGTCACCCGCGGGTCCTTCTGGCGCAGGGACCCCGCGGCGGCGTTGCGCGGGTTCGCGAACGGCGCCTTGCCCGCCGCCACCTGGGCCGCGTTCAGCCGCTCGAACGCCGCGACCGGGAGGAACACCTCCCCGCGGACCTCGATCTGCTCGGGGTGCGTCGCGGGGTCCCCGGCGAGCGTGTCCGGGATGCTGCCGATCGTGCGCACGTTCAGCGTCACGTCCTCGCCCGTGCGCCCGTCGCCGCGCGTGGCGGCACGGACGAGCCGCGCCGGGCCGTCCCCCGTCCGCTCGTAGAGCAGCGCGATCGCCAGCCCGTCGATCTTCAGCTCGGTCAGGTAGTGCAGGCCCGCGTCCGCGGACCGCTCGAGGTCCCGGTGCACCCGCTCGGCCCACGCCGCGACGTCCTCCGCGGAGAACGCGTTGTCGAGCGAGAGCATCCGCTCCACGTGGTCGACCGCCCGGAACTCCGTCGAGAACGTGCCGCCCACGTTCTGCGTCGGCGAGTCGGGGGTGCGCAGGCCGTAGTCCGGGTACGCGTCCTCGAGCGCCTCGAGGCGGCGCATCGTGACGTCGTACTCCGCGTCGCTCGCCAGCGGCTCGTCCCGGACGTAGTAGGCGAACTGCAGCTCGCGCACGCGGTCGGCCAGGTCCGACCAGAGCTGGCGGGCCGCCGCCTCGTCCAGACCGGCGTCGTCGGGGGTCGTCGTCTCGGCTCGTGTCGCGTCCACCGGCACATCATGCCCCGCGGCGCCGACACGGACCCGGCCGCCCGTCACGGCCGTGCCCGGTCCAGCGCACGCTCGAGCGCGGGCACCAGCCGGGCCCACGACTCGACCGTCAGCTCCAGCGACTGCTCCGCGCCGTCGCCGACGTACAGCCAGGTCGTGGCCGCCCCGTCGCGGCGGTGCAGCGCCACCGCGAGGTCCACCTGCGCGGTGCGCTCGACGCCGCCCGGCACCTCCGTCACCTCCGGCTCGGCGAACGGCGACACCGCCGGCCCCACCTCCGCCAGCAGCTGGTGCACCGGCACCGACAGCGAGGCGCTGACGTGCTTGCGGTCCCGCTCGTGGTCGTCCTGCCCGTGCAGCACCACGCACCAGGGCGGGCAGTGCTCCCGCTGCCAGTGCGGCCGGTCGTCACTCGTTCCCACGGCTCCTCCTCAGCTCGTCTCGCGAGGGGGTCCGGAGCGGCGCCCCTCGTGTGGGAACACCATGGGTGGGGGCACCGACATCGGGGGGCGGTCGTCCACAGGCGGACCTGTCAGGACATCTCGGACTTCTCGGACGTCTCCAGGAGGACCCGGACATCCACCGCGAGCCCTTCGGCCAGCCGCTCGACCGAGCGGAGCGTGAGGTTCCGCTCGCCCCGCTCGATCCCGCCGAGGTACGTCCGGTGGTACCCGAGGGCGTCCGCGAGCGCCTCCTGGCTGATCCCACGGTCGACCCGGATGCGTCGGACGTGCCGACCGACCACGCGCTGCAGATCCCCTTCCACCCGGACACGGTCCGGGCCTCGCTACTTGTGCGTCTACAGACCTATGAGTAGCACGGAGGACGGCCGCGCAGGTGGGACCGCCTGCCGGAGCGTGGTCGCGCGCTCACCCGGACGCCGTCCCGGCCGTGGCCCCGGTCGCCGCACCGCCCCCCGGGTCCCCCGCGCCGTCGGTGCCTCCGCCGTCGTCGACGAGCTCGCGCGTCGGCACGCCCAGCCGCTGCGCGAGGCGCTCGACCGTCCGCAGCGTCAGGTTCCGCTCCCCGCGCTCGACCGCGCCCAGGAAGGTGCGGTGCACGTCGATGTCGTCCGCCAGCGCCTCCTGACTGAGGCCGCGCCCGTTCCTGATCCGCCGGATGTTCCGTCCCACCACACGCTGCAGCTCGCCGTCCACCCGCCCGACGCTGGGTGACCGGCCCGCGCGGGTCCACACCCAGATGAGTGGCTGGACGACGATCACGCGGCGGCCACCCACCGACGGAGCGGAGCGCCGGACCGGACACGCTGTCGGCGCGCCCAGCGCACCGTCCCGGTCCCCCCGGCCGCGACCCCGGCACACTCCTGCACCAGCCCCGGCGCGTGCTGCGGGGTCGGCAGCCGTGTCAGGCAGCCGAGCGCACCCCGTCCGCGCGGCGGCGCGACACGGCCGACCACGCCAGCGTCCCCGCGACCGTCGCGAGCCCCAGGCCCGCGGCGCCCGCCGCGAGGCCGGCGACCGTGGGCGAGCGCTCGGCGAGGACCGTCTCCTCGGGCCGCCCGTCGACCGTCCAGGTGCACACGGCGCGCGGCGGGAGCATCGAGGACGTGACGGCAGCGTCGCCCTCCCCCGCGGTCGCGGCGGCCACGCAGGTGCCGTCCTCCGCGAGGCCCGTCCGCAGCGTCGCGCCGACCAGGCCGACCCAGAGGACGGCGAGGACCACCAGCCCGACGAGCGCCAGACCCGACCCCGCGAGCAGCAGCGCCGCCCGCCGCACCTGAGGGCCGCCGCGCGCATCCCGGCCCCGCGCGCTCGCGCCCCGGCCCCGCGCGCTCACGCCTCGGCCCCGCGCGCTCACGCCTCGGCCCGCTCGGCGATGACCGCCGCCGCCCGGGCGACGGTCGCCAGGGTGGCCCGCGCCGCGGCCGGGTCGACGCCCCCGCCGTCGGGGACGGCCGGTCCCGCGGGCGCGAGCAGCACGACGTCACGCAGCCCCGCCCGCTCGAGCCCGACCCGCTCCCACCCGCGCAGCACCGCGTCGGCGACGCCGCGGACGTCGGGGCCCGCGCACTGGGAGGTGGCGGGCTGCGGGACGCCGGCCCACAGCCGGGTGCCGCCCTCGACCGCCTCGGCGATCGTCTCCCACCACCGCTCGTCCAGGCCTGCGACGTCGATCCCGAGCGCGTCGGCCTGCGCACCGCGCGCGGCCCCGACGGCCGGCGCCCCGGTGCCGACGTGCAGCACGACCGACCCGGCGCCGCCGTCCCGCAGGAGCCGGACGACCCGGGCCAGGTGCTCGGAGGCGACGGGTGCGGGGACCGCGCGCAGCCGCGCGTACCCGGAGAACGACGGGAGCACGCCCGCGACCACCTGGGCCAGCAGCGGTTCGTGCAGCAGGACGGTCGGCCGCGCGCCGGGGACCGAGCGGGAGACGGCCGCCAGGTGCTCCGTCACGCCGGCGGCGAGGGACTCGACGAGCTCCGCGACGGCACCGGGGTCGCCCACCGCCCGGTCCCCGCGCGCGAGGTACACGCTCGCCGCGAGCGTCAGCGGCCCGGACACCGGCACGACCAGCGGCCCCTCGTAGCCGTGGGCGGCGACCGCCAGCGCGTCGAGGTCCGCGCGCCGGGCGGACGCGAGCCGGTTCGCGTCGAGGCCGGGGCGGTCGGCGAGCCGCCAGCCGTGCGGCCCGAGGTCCGACGGCATGTCGACCAGCAGGCCCAGCGCGTGTGCGGCGAGGGTGCCGTAGGGCCCGCGCGCGGGCAGGCGCACCGTCCAGGGCAGGCCCTCGATCCCGTCGGGCAGGTCCGTGAGGTCGCCGACGACCGTCTGCTGGGCCTCGAGCGGGTCCGTGCCGGGCCACGGGCCGGTGCCGCTGACCGCCGTCACGCCGGCGTCCCCGCGGGGACGCGGCGGCGCGTGGCCTCGACGGTCGCCTGGCCGAGCACCACGCTGTCGTCGGTGCCGCCGTACAGCACGGCGGACTGCCCGGCCGCGACGGCCCGGAGGTCCCCGTCGACGCGGATCTCGAGCCCGCCGTCGGCCGTGCCCCGGGCCCGCACCGGCACGGTCTCGCCGTGCGCGCGGACCTGCAGGCGGCACGCGGTCCAGTCCGCGAGCGGCGGCCCGAACCAGACCGCGTCGGTCGCGTCGACCGACTCGACCGCGAGTGCATCGGCGGCGCCGACGACGACGCGGTTGGCGACGGGCTCGATCGCGAGGACGTACCGGGGCTTCCCGTCGGGCGCCGGCCGCCCGAGCTGCAGGCCCTTGCGCTGCCCGACCGTGTACCCGTACGCGCCGTCGTGGGTGCCCAGCACGGTGCCGCCGGCGTCGACGACCTCCCCCGGCCGGGAGCCGAGGCGGTCCCGCAGGAACCCGCGGGTGTCGCCGTCCGCGACGAAGCAGATGTCGTAGGAGTCCGGCTTCGCGGACACGCTCAGCCCGCGCGCGGCGGCCTCGGCGCGCGTCTGCTCCTTGGAGGCGACGTCGCCGAGCGGGAACATCGCCCGCGCGAGCCGCTGCGGGCCCATGACCGCGAGGACGTACGACTGGTCCTTCGCGAGGTCGGCGGCGCGGCGGAGCACGGGCGTCCCGTCCGGGCCGGTCGTCGCGCGGGCGTAGTGGCCGGTGCACACGGCGTCGAAGCCGAGCGCGAGGGCCTTGTCCAGCAGGGCGTCGAACTTGATGTGCTCGTTGCACCGCACGCACGGGTTGGGGGTGCGGCCGGCCTCGTACTCGGCGAGGAAGTCCGCGACGACCGTGTCCTCGAACCGCTCGGACAGGTCCCACACGTAGTACGGGATGCCGAGGACGTCGGCGGCGCGCCGGGCGTCGCCCGCGTCCTCGATGGAGCAGCACCCGCGCGAGCCGGTGCGCATCTGGGCGCGGTTGCGGGACAGCGCCATGTGCACGCCGACGACGTCGTGGCCGGCGTCGACCGCGCGGGCCGCCGCGACCGCGGAGTCCACCCCGCCCGAGAGGGCCGCGAGCACGCGCATCAGACGACCCCCGCCCGCGCGCGTCCCGCGAGCCCGGCGGCGCGCGCCCGCTCGACGACCCCGGGCAGCGCGGCCAGCAGGGCGTCGACGTCGTCCTGCGTCGACGGCCAGCCGAGGCTGAACCGCAGCGCGCCGCGGGCCTCCGCCTCCTCCAGGCCCATCGCGAGCAGGACGTGGCTGGGCTGCGGGACGCCGGCCTGGCACGCCGACCCGGTGGAGCACTCGACCCCCGCGGTGTCGAGCAGGTAGAGCAGGGAGTCGCCCTCGCAGCCCGGGAACGTGAAGTGGGCGTTCGCCGGCAGCCGGAGCGCGGGATCGGCCGGCCCGCGCAGCACCGCGTCGGGCACCGCGGCCCGCACCCCCGCCACCAGCGCGTCGCGCAGGGCGGACAACCGGGCGGCGGTGGTCTCCCGGTCGGCGACGGCGCGCTCGACGGCGACCGCGAACGCCGCGATCGCCGGCACGTCGAGCGACCCGGACCGCACGCCGCGCTCCTGGCCGCCGCCGTGCAGCACCGGCACCAGCCCGAGGTCGCGCCGCGCGAGCAGCGCGCCCACCCCGACCGGACCGCCGACCTTGTGCCCCGACACCGTCATCGCGTCGAGCCCGGACGCCGCGAAGTCCACCGGGACCTGCCCGACGGCCTGCACCGCGTCGGCGTGCACGGGGACGCCGCGCGCGTGCGCCAGCCGCACCACCTCGGCGAGCGGCTGCAGCGCCCCCACCTCGTTGTTCGCCCACATGACGGACACCAGCGCCGTGGTGTCCCCGTGCTCCGCCAGCTCGTCGCGCAGGGCGTCGAGGCGGACCCGGCCCTCGTCGTCCACGGGCAGCAGCACGATCTCCGCGCCCGCGTGCTCCGCCAGCCAGAACGCCGGGTCCAGCACCGCGTGGTGCTCGACGCCCGACACCAGCACCCGGCGCCGGGCGGGGTCCTGCGCCGCGCGCGCCCAGAACAGGCCCTTGACCGCGAGGTTGTCCGCCTCGGTGCCGCCACCCGTGAGCACGACCTCGCTCGGCCGGGCACCCAGTGCGGCGGCCAGGCGCTCGCGGCCCTCCTCGACGGCGCGCCGCGCGGACCGTCCGGAGGCGTGCAGGGACGAGGGGTTGCCGGTGCGGGACAGGTGCTCGACCAGGACGGCAGCCGCCTCCGGGAGCACGGGCGTCGTGGCCGCGTGGTCCAGATACGCGCTCACCCGCACGAGTCTACGAATCGTTTTGGCAGGATGTGCCCCGTGAGTGCCGACGACGCGACGACGCCTCCGCTGGCCTTCAGCGGCCAACGCCTGGACTGGCGCGACCTGCCGCGGCCCGTGCGCGCCCGGATCCAGGAGCTCGCGGGGTCCCAGGTGACCGCCGAGACCAGCGCGACCACGGGGTTCAGCCCGGGGTTCGCCGCGGTGCTGGAGCTCGCCGACGGGCAGGGCGTCTTCGTCAAGGCGGTCTCCCCGGAGCAGAACCCGGAGTCGCCGCAGCTCGCCCGGGCCGAGGTGCGCGCCGCGGCCGCGCTGCCCCCGCAGGTGCCGGCGCCGCGGCTGCTGTGGTCCGACGACGACGGCGACTGGGTGCTGCTGGGCTTCGAGGTCTCGGCCGGCCGGCCCCCGCTGCTGCCGTGGCGCGCGGACGAGCTCGCCGTCGTGCTGCGCGCCCTGGACACCCTCGCCGAGGCGGAGCCGCTGCCCGGCCACGAGCTGCCGTCGACCGCCGACCAGCTCCAGGACGACTTCACCGGCTGGCGGCGGATCGCGGCGGAGCCGGCGGAGGACGTGCTCCGCCTGGCGGCGCGGGCCGGCGAGACGGGCGAGTGGGCGCTCGCGAACCTCGACCTGCTGGTGGCGTGGGAGCAGGACGCCCTGGCTGCCTGCGAGGGCACCGCGCTCGTGCACGGGGACCTCCGGGCGGACAACGTGATGATCGACCACGACCACGACGGCGGCCGCGTCGCGCTGATCGACTGGCCGCACGCCAGCGTCGGCGCGCGCTGGCTGGACCTGGCGTTCATGCTGCCCAGCGTCGCGATGCAGGGCGGCGGCGCCCCGCAGGACCTCTTCTGGTCGCGGCCCGCGTCGCGCGGCGTGGAGCCCGAGCGGCTGCGGGCGGCCGTCGCGGGGCTGGCCGGGTACTTCGCCCACGGCGCCCTGCAGCCGGCGCCCGTCGGGATCCCGAACCTGCGCCGGTTCCAGGCGGCGCAGGCGCAGCACGCCGTGGCCTGGCTGCGCGCGCTGGCCTGACCCGCCGGCGCCCGGGCGGGGCTCGGCCGAGTCCGGCGCGGCCCTGCCCAGGTCAGCGCAGGCGGCGGATCTCGTCGGTGAGCTGCGGCAGGACGGCGAACAGGTCGCCGACGATCCCGTAGTCGGCGATCTCGAAGATCGGCGCCTCGGGGTCGTCGTTGATCGCGACGATCGTCCCGGACGCCTGCATGCCGCCGCGGTGGTGCACCGCGCCGGACACGCCCGCGCCGATGTAGAGCCGCGGGGACACCGTGACGCCCGTCTGCCCGATCTGGGCCTCGTGCCCGACCCAGCCCTCGTCGGTGGCCACGCGGGTCGCCCCGACGGCCGCGCCGATCTCGTCCGCGAGCGCCTCGAGCGGCGCGAAGTCGCCCTCGGTGCCGCGCCCACCCACGACGACCACGTCGGCCGACGCCAGGTCGGGGCGGTCGGACGGCTCCTGCGTCACGCGCTCGACGACCCGCACGCGGGTGGCGCGCTCGGAGGCGACGACCTCGCGGGACCGCACCTCCGGCATGAGCGGCGCCTCCTCCTCGACGTGCCGCGAGACGACGGCGCCCGCCTTCAGGGTGACGACGGCCAGGTCGGTGCGGATCGCGCAGCGGGTGGTCCAGGAGCCGGCCAGCACGGTCTTCGCGGCGACCACCCGGCCCTCGGCGTCCCGCTCGACCGCGGCGGCGTCGGTGACGACGCCCGCCCCGGTGGCGACGGCGAGCCGGGCGGCGGCCTCCTTGTTCTCGAAGGTCGACAGCGTCAGCACGACGCGCGCGCCGGTGTCCCGCACCACGTCCGCGAGCACCTCCGCGAGCACCGGCGTCAGGCGCGGGTCCGCGTCGCCCGTCGTGACCGCGTGCACGACCGAGACCCCGTGCCGCCCGAGCACCGGCAGCGCCGGGTCCAGCGGCTCGTCGCCGACCCAGAGGCCGTGCACCTCGCCGCCGCCCGCCAGGTCGCGCGCGGCCGTCGCCAGCTCCAGCACGTTGCCCCGCAGGGCCCCCGTGTCCGCGTGGTCCAGCAGGACCAGCACCTCCGCCGTCACAGCACCTCTCCCGTCGCGGGCGTCGTCCGGATCAGCTCGCGCTCGACCAGCCAGGCGGCCAGCCGGGCGCCCGCCTGGCCGTCGTCGCTCACCAGCACCCGGTCGGTGCGGGGCGGCCGGGGGGCGGCCTCCACGACCTCGGTGCGGGCGCCCGCGGCGCCGACGGTGCCGGGGTCGACGCCCAGGTCGGCGAGGGTCAGCGTCTCGACCGGCTTCTTGCGGGCGGCCATGATGCCCTGGAAGTTCGGGTACCGCGGCTCGTTCGCGCGGTCGGTCACCGACACCAGCGCGGGCAGCGGCGCGGTCAGCACCTCGGTGGCGTGGTCGAGGTCGCGCCGGACCGTCACGGCCCCGTCGGCGAGCGTCACCGACGCGGCGAGGGTGAGCTGCGGCAGGTCCAGCAGGTCCGCGAGCGCCGCCGGCAGCAGCGACGTCAGCCCGTCCAGGCCGGCCATCCCGGTCATGACCAGGTCCGCGTCCCCGACGTGCCGGACGGCCGCGGCGAGCACGGCGGCGGTGCCGAACACGTCCGAGCCGGCGACCGCGTCGTCGAGGACGTGGACCGCGGCGTCGGCGCCGAGCTGCAGCCCGCGGCGGACGGCGTCCTCCGCGTCGTCGGGCCCCACGGTGACGACGACGACCTCCGCCTCGCCACCCGCGTCCCGGGTCTGCTCGGCCAGGACGACGGCCGCCTCGACGGCGTTCTCGTCCAGCTCGTTGATCGTCCCGTCACCGCCGTCGCGCACCAGGCGGCCGTCGGGCCCCAGCGCCCGCTCGGACTGGATGTCGGGCACGTGCTTGACGCACACCACGATTCTCACGTCGGGAACGTTACCCGCCCCGCGAGCCCCGGGCACCGACCGCCCGGGCGCCCGCGCACCACCCGCGGGCCCCGCCCGGCCGGTCCCGCTGCAGGCCGCAGCGCCGTCGGGGGTCAGAATGGGCAGGTGACCACCCCGCCGACCCCGCCGACCCCGGTGAGCCCGCCGAGCCCGGCGACCCCGCCGACCCCGCCGACGCACGGCCGACCGCCCCGGCTCGGCGTCCACGTGACGGACGACGGGGTCGAGGTCGCCGTGCTCGCGCCGCACGCCGACGCCGTGGACCTGTGCCTGCTGGACCCGGACCCGGGCGCCCCCACCGGCTGGGCCGAGCGCCGGGTCCGCCTCGCCGGCCCCGAGCTCGGCGTGTTCGCCGCCCGGGTGCCCGGCGTCCGCGCCGGTCAGCGCTACGGGCTGCGGGCGCACGGGCCGTGGAAGCCGGAGTCGGGCCTGCGGTACAACCCCGCGAAGCTGCTGGTGGACCCGTATGCGTACGGCCTGCTCGGCGAGGTCGACCACGGCCCCGCGACGTACGGGCACGTGGTGGACGACGCGCTGGCCGGCGACCCGTACGGTCCCGCCGACCCCCGCGACTCGGTCGCCCACGTGCCGCACGCCGTGGTCGTCGACCGCCGCCCCGGGCACCGCGGCGCCGGGGACGCGGTCGACCCCGCGGCGAACCGCCCGTACACGCCGTGGTCCGACACCGTCGTCTACGAGGCGCACGTCCGCGGCCTGACCCTGCGGCACCCGGGCCTGCCGGCGCACCTGCGGGGGACGTACGCCGGTCTCGGGCACCCGCTGGTCATCGAGCACCTGCGCGCCCTGGGGGTGACGGCGGTCGAGCTGCTGCCGGTGCACGCGTTCTCGTCCGAGCCGCACCTGGTGCAGAAGGGGCTGACCAACTACTGGGGGTACAGCACGCTGGGCTTCTTCGCCCCGCACGCCCCCTACGCGACGGCCGCCGCCCGCGCCGCCGGGCCCGCCGCCGTCCTCGACGAGGTGCGCGCCGCGGTGCACGCGCTGCACGAGGCCGGCATCGAGGTGCTGCTCGACGTGGTCTACAACCACACCTGCGAGGGCGGCATGGGCGGCCAGCACCTGTCCTGGCGCGGGCTCGACTCCGGCGTCTACTACCTGCACGACGGCGGGCACCCCGCGGCCCTGGCCGACGTCACCGGCACCGGCAGCACGCTGGACTTCCGCCGGCCGGAGGTCGTGCGCCTGGCGCTCGACTCCCTGCGGTACTGGGCGCAGGAGGTCGGCGTCGACGGGTTCCGGTTCGACCTCGCGGTGACGCTCGGCCGCGGGCACGGGGGGTTCGACCCCGACCACCCGTTCCTGGTGGCCGCCGCCACCGACCCGGCGCTGCACGGGCTCAAGCTCGTCGCCGAGCCGTGGGACGTCGGGCCCGGCGGCTGGCGGACCGGGCAGTTCCCCATGCCGTTCGCCGAGTGGAACGACAAGTTCCGCAACTCGGTGCGCTCGTTCTGGCTCGCCGACCCCGCCCGCGCCGCGCACGGCCTCCCCGAGCACCGCGTCCGGGACCTCGCGACCCGGCTGTCGGGATCCGTCGACCTGTTCGGGCACTCGGACCCGCCGCTCGCCCGCGGGCCCCGCGCGAGCATCAACTACGTCACCGCCCACGACGGCTTCACCCTCGCGGACCTGGTCGCCTACGAGCACAAGCACAACGAGGCGAACGGCGAGCACAACCGCGACGGCTCGGACGACAACCGGTCGTGGAACCACGGGGTCGAGGGGCCGATCGGCGCGGACTCCGTGGCCTCCGACATCGTGCCGCTGCGCCGCCGGTCGATCCGGAACCTGCTGGCCACGCTGCTGCTGGCCGCGGGCACGCCGATGCTCACCGCCGGCGACGAGATGGGCCGCACGCAGCGGGGCAACAACAACGCGTACTGCCAGGACACCGACCTGTCGTGGGTGTCCTGGGAGCTCGCCCCCTGGCGGCAGGACCTGCTCGCGACGGCCCGGCACCTCACCGCGCTGCGGCGGGCGCACCCGGCGCTGCGCACGGACCGGTTCTTCACCGGCCGGCCCGGCGAGGACGGGCGGCCCGACCTCACGTGGTTCGACCCGTCGGGGGCGGTGTTCACCCACGAGCGGTGGCACGACGCCGACCTGCGGACGCTCCAGATGCTGCGGGTGGTCGACCGCGACACGGTGCTCGTGGTGGTCAACGGGTCGCTGGACCCGATGGACGTCGTGCTCGCGGACGACCGGCCGACGCGCTGGGAGCTCGCGTGGGACTCGACGTGGGAGCACCCGGACGAGGCGCACGGCGCGGACGTCAACGGCGGGCTCCACCAGGACGCCGGCACGCGGGCGGTGCTGGAGCCGCTCAGCCTGCGCGTCTACGTGGCCTGACCGGGGACGGACGAGGCCCCGCCCGGACGCACCGGACGGGGCCTCACCGGCACCCGGGTCAGCCGGCGTTCGCGACCAGACCGACCTCGGCGACCGACGCCAGGCCCTCGTGCCGCGGCACGACGCGCACGCTGTACCCGAACGGGCCGGACGAGTCGAGCAGCACGTCCCCGGCGAACGCGTACCGGCCGGCCTCGTAGGTCTCGGCCAGCGCCAGCGGGTCGACCGCGTACCCGTGCAGCTCGTCCGCCTCGGTCACCGTGCCGTGCACGACCTGCACCTCCACGTCGTCCGGCGCGAGGTCGCCCAGGGTCACGTACGCCTTGACGTGCAGGGCGTCGCCGACCTGCGGCACCTCGCCGACGCCGCCGGACTCGACGTGGTCCACCCGGACGTGCTGCCAGCCCGAGCGGACCCGGCCCTTCCACGCCGCGAGCTCCCGCGCGCCGGTGAACCCGTCGCCGCCCCCGAGCGTGCGGCCCGCGACCGCGGCGGGCGCGTACAGCCGCTCCACGTAGTCCGCGACCATCCGCGTGGCCTGGACCTTCGGGCCGAGCGTGGCCAGCGTGTGCCGGACCATCTCCAGCCACCGCAGCGGCAGCCCCCGCTCGTCCCGGTCGTAGAACCGCGGGGCGACCTGGTGCTCGATGAGGTCGTACAGCGCGGCGGCCTCGAGGTCGTCGCGGCGGTCCGGGTCCTCGACGCCGTCGGCCGTCGGGATCGCCCAGCCGTTCTCGCCGTCGAACCACTCGTCCCACCACCCGTCGAGGATCGACAGGTTCAGCCCGCCGTTGAGCGCCGCCTTCATGCCCGACGTGCCGCAGGCCTCGAGCGGCCGCAGCGGGTTGTTCAGCCAGACGTCGCAGCCCGGGTACAGGGTCTGCGCCATGGCGATGTCGTAGTTCGGCAGGAACACGATGCGGTGACGCACGCCGGCGTCGTCGGCGAACCGGACGAGCTGCTGGATCAGCCGCTTGCCCTGCTCGTCGGCGGGGTGGGACTTGCCGGCGATGACCAGCTGCACCGGGCGCTCGGGGTGCGTGAGCAGGGCCGTCAGCCGCTCCGGGTCCCGCAGCATGAGCGTGAGCCGCTTGTACGTCGGCACCCGGCGGGCGAAGCCGATGGTGAGCACGTCCGGCGACAGCACGTCGTCCACCCAGCCGAGCTCCGCCGGGCTCGCGCCCCGGCGGGACCACGACCAGCGCACCCGGCGCCGGGCGTCCGCGACCAGCTGCGCGCGCAGCGTCCGGCGCATCGCCCACAGCTCGTCGTCGGTGATCGCGTCCGTGCGGAGCCAGCCGAGGCCGCTGGCGATCTCCTCCCCGCCCAGCCGCTCCGCCGCGAGGTCCACCAGCCGGCGGTCCACCCAGGTGGGCGCGTGCACGCCGTTGGTGACCGAGGTGATGGGCACCTCGACGTCGTCGAAGCCCGGCCACAGCCCGCTGAACATGTCGCGGGACACCTCGCCGTGCAGCAGGGAGACGCCGTTCGCGCGCCCGCCCAGCCGCAGGCCCATGACCGCCATGTTGAACATCAGCGGGTCGCCGCCGGGGTAGTCCTCCGCACCGAGGGCGAGCACCCGCTCGACCGGCACGCCCTCCGTCGCGTTGGCGCCGCCGAAGTACTGCTGCACCAGCTGCGCCTCGAACCGGTCGATCCCGGCCGGGACGGGCGTGTGCGTCGTGAACACCGTCGCGGCGCGGACGGCCTCCAGCGCCTCGTCGAACCCGAGGTCGGCCCCGGTGACGAGCTCGCGGATCCGCTCCACCCCGAGGAACCCGGCGTGCCCCTCGTTGGTGTGGTAGACCTCCGGCTCCGGCGCGCCGGTCAGCCGCGACCACACGCGCAGGGCGCGCACGCCGCCGACGCCGAGCAGCAGCTCCTGCTGCAGCCGGTGCTCGCCACCGCCGCCGTACAGCCGGTCGGTGACCTTGCGGGCCGCGTCGTCGTTCTCGGGCACGTCGGAGTCCAGCAGCAGCAGCGGCACGCGCCCGACCGTGGCGGTCCAGATGTGCGCGTGCAGCGTGCGGTCACCGGGCAGGGCGATCCGCACGACCGCCGGGGTGCCGTCGTGCTCGCGCACCAGGGTCAGGGGCAGGCCGTCCGGGTCCAGCACCGGGTAGGTCTCGACCTGCCAGCCGTCCCGGGTGAGCGACTGCTTGAAGTAGCCCGAGCCGTACAGCAGGCCGACGCCGACGATCGGCACGCCCAGGTCGGACGCGCTCTTGAGGTGGTCACCGGCCAGGATGCCGAGGCCCCCGGAGTACTGCGGGAGCACCGCGGTGATGCCGAACTCCGGGGAGAAGTAGGCGATGGCGGACGGCAGCGTCGGGTCGGAGGCCTGGCGCCGCTGGTACCAGCGCGGCGCCTGGAGGTACTCGTGCAGGTCGGCGGTGGCGGCGCGCACGCCCGCGACCACGTCGGGGTCGGCGGCCAACTCGGCCAGCCGCTCGGGACGCAGCGCGCCGAGCAGGGCGACCGGGTCCCCGCCGACCTCGTCCCACAGCTCCGGGTCGATGTGGGCGAACAGGTCGCGGGTCGGTGCGTGCCACGACCACCGGAGGTTGTGGGCGAGCTCGTCCAGGTCGGCGAGCTCAGCAGGCAGCGAGGTGCGGACGGTGAATCGGCGGATGGCTCTCACACCGCCCGAGAGTACGCACGACCAGGGGCGTCACGACAGCACTTCCGTCCCACCGGGTACGCGCCGGCCGCCGGCGCGCGCCTCGTCCGGATGCCGGTCCCCGGCACCAGTGGATAGGTTCGGACCGTGACGTCGACCCCCTCGCCGCGCCAGCCCGCTCCGCGCCGCGCCCGCACGCGCCCGACGGCCCCCGCCGTGGCCGCCGAGTCGCCCACCGGGACCACCAGCGCCTCCGTCCCTCCGGCCCCGGAGGCGCCGGCGCCCGCGGCCCCGTCGCCCACCCGACGGAGCCGGGCGACGACCGCACCGGCCTCCGCCGTGGCGACGCCCGCGGCGGCGCCCGGGCGGGCCCCGATCGGCCGGATCCCCGTCGTCGACGTCTCCCCCGTCGCCGAGGCCGGCCGCTGGCCCGCGAAGGCGACGGTCGGCGAGGCCGTGCCGATCCGCGCCACGGTGTTCCGCGAGGGGCACGACGCCTGCGCCGCCACGGCCGTCCTGGTGGGCCCCGACGGCCGCGACCGGTCCCGCGCCACGATGGTGGACATCGCCCCGGGCCTGGACCGCTACGAGGCGCGCCTGGTGCCCGACGAGCCCGGCTCCTGGGGGTTCCGCGTCGAGGGCTGGTCCGACCCGTACGGCACGTGGCTGCACGACGCCCCGCTCAAGGTCGGCGCCGGCGTCGACGTCGACCTGGTCCTGGAGGAGGGCGCGCGGCTGCTGGAGCGCGCCGCGGACCGCAGCGCCGACGACGCGGGCGCCGCGATCCCCGCGGAGCTGCAGCAGGTGCTGCGCGACGCCGTGACCGCGCTGCGGGACGCCGACCGGCCCGCCGAGGTCCGCCTGGCCGCGGGCCTCGCCGCCGAGGTCCGCGAGGTCCTGGCCGCGCACCCAGTCCGCGACATGGTCAGCCCGTCGCCGGTGTACCCGCTGGTGGTCGACCGTCCGCTCGCGCTCACCGGCGCCTGGTACGAGATCTTCCCGCGGTCCATCGGCGCGACGTACGACGACGCCACGGGCACCTGGAGCACCGGCACCCTGCGCACGGCCGCCGAGGACCTGCCGCGCATCGCGGGCCTCGGGTTCGACGTCGTGTACTTGACGCCGATCCACCCGATCGGCACCACGCACCGCAAGGGCCGCAACAACACCCTCGACGCCCGCCCCGGCGACCCGGGCTCCCCGTACGCGATCGGCTCGCCGGACGGCGGGCACGACGCCATCGACCCGGCGCTCGGCACCTTCGAGGACTTCGACGCGTTCGTGGCGCGCGCCCGGGAGAACGGGCTGGAGGTGGCGCTCGACCTCGCGCTGCAGTGCTCCCCCGACCACCCGTGGGTCGCGGAGCACCCGGAGTGGTTCACCACGCGGCTGGACGGCACGATCGCCTACGCCGAGAACCCGCCGAAGAAGTACCAGGACATCTACCCCCTGAACTTCGACAACGACCCCGAGGGCATCTACGCCGAGATCCGCCGGGTGCTCCAGGTGTGGATCGACCACGGCGTCACCGCGTTCCGCGTCGACAACCCGCACACCAAGCCGCTGTCGTTCTGGGAGCGGATCCTCGCGGACGTCCGCAGCAGCCACCCGGAGGTCGTGTTCCTGTCCGAGGCGTTCACGCGCCCGGCCATGATGCTCAACCTCGCGCGGGTGGGGTTCCACCAGTCGTACACGTACTTCACCTGGCGGAACACCAAGGAGGAGCTCGAGGAGTACCTCGCGGAGGTCTCCGACGAGCGCGGGTCCTGGATGCGGCCGAGCTTCTGGCCGACGACCCACGACATCCTCACGCCCTACATGCAGACGGGCGGCACCGCGGGCTTCGCGATCCGCGCCGTCCTCGCGGCGCTCGGCGCACCGACGTGGGGCATCTACTCCGGCTACGAGCTGGTCGAGGACGTCCCGCGCCCGGGCGTCGAGGAGCAGATCGACAACGAGAAGTACGAGTTCAAGCCCCGGGACTGGGCGGCCGGCGAGCCGCTGGGCATCGCGCGGCTGCTGCGGTCGCTGAACGAGATCCGCCGCGCGCACCCTGCGCTGCGCCAGCTCCGCAACCTCACCGTGCACCCGACCACCGACCCGGCGCTCGTCGCGTTCTCGCGGCACCTGCCGGCGCACCTGTCGCCGACGGGGGTCGCGGACACGGTCGTCGTGGTCGTCAACATCGACCCGCGAGGGGCGCACGACGGCGTCGTGGAGCTCGACCTCGAGGCCCTGGGGCTGGAGCCGGGCGCCCGGTTCGTGGCCCACGACGTGCTGTCCCAGGAGGTCTACGCCTGGGACGGCCGGCCCTGGGTGCGCCTCGACCCGTACAGCCGGGTGGCGCACGTGGTGCAGGTGGAGCGCGGATGAGCCACGACGGGACGACGGGCGCCCTGCCGTCGGCGTCCGCCGGCGGTTCCCTGCCCACCACGGGGACGTCCACGGGTGCGCACGTGCCGGGGGCGGCCCACGCGCCCGGGACCCACGCGCCCGCCGCGCACGCGACCGTCGGCGCCGCACCCGCGGTGCACGCCACCGGCCCGCACGGCACGGGCCCGATGACCGGGCAGATCGCGGTGACCGCGCTGCCGGAGCGCCGCCAGCCGCCCGTGCCGCAGGCGGACTCGGGCGGTCTGCGCGCGGACCCCGAGTGGTACCGCACCGCCGTGTTCTACGAGGTGATGATCCGGTCGTTCTCCGACTCGGACGGCACCGGCAGCGGCGACCTGCGCGGGCTGACCGCCCGCCTGGACTACCTGCAGTGGCTCGGCATCGACTGCCTGTGGCTGCCGCCGTTCTACCCCTCGCCGCTGCGCGACGGCGGGTACGACGTGTCCGACTACACCGCGGTCGCCCCGCAGTACGGCTCGCTGGAGGACTTCACCGCGCTCGTGGCCGCGGCGCACGAGCGGGGCATGCGCGTCATCGTCGACCTGGTGATGAACCACTCGTCGGACCAGCACCCGTGGTTCCAGGCCTCGCGGTCCGACCCGGACGGCCCCTACGGCGACTTCTACGTCTGGGCGGACGAGCCGACCAAGTACCAGGACGCCCGCATCATCTTCGTCGACACCGAGACGTCCAACTGGACGTTCGATCCGGTGCGGCGGCAGTACTTCTGGCACCGGTTCTTCAGCCACCAGCCGGACCTGAACTTCGACAACCCGCGGGTGGTCGAGGCGATGCACGACGTCGCGCGGTTCTGGCTGCGGCTGGGGGTCGACGGCTTCCGGCTGGACGCCGTCCCGTACCTCTACGAGCGCGACGGCACCAACTGCGAGAACCTCCCCGAGACGCACCGGTTCCTGCGGGACCTGCGCGCCATGATCGACCGGGAGTTCCCGGGCCGGATCATGCTCGCCGAGGCGAACCAGTGGCCCGAGGACGTCGTCGACTACTTCGGCACCGAGGACGAGCCCGAGTGCCACATGTGCTTCCACTTCCCGGTGATGCCGCGCATCTTCTACTCCCTGCGCGACCAGCGGGCCACGCCGATCGTCGACATCCTCGCCGACACCCCGAGCATCCCCGGCGGCGGGCAGTGGAGCACGTTCCTGCGCAACCACGACGAGCTGACGCTCGAGATGGTGTCGACCGAGGAGCGCGCGTCCATGTACGGGTGGTACGCGCCGGACTCCCGGATGCGCGCGAACATCGGCATCCGGCGCCGGCTCGCGCCGCTGCTCGACGACTCCCGCAAGGAGGTCGAGCTCGCGCACGCCCTGCTCCTGTCCCTGCCGGGCAGCCCGTGCCTGTACTACGGCGACGAGATCGGCATGGGCGACAACATCTGGCTCCCCGACCGGGACGCGGTGCGCACGCCCATGCAGTGGACGCCGGACCGGAACGCCGGCTTCTCCACCGCGGACCCCGGCAAGCTGTACCTGCCGGTCATCCAGTCGCTCGTGCACCACTACAACAACGTCAACGTCGAGGCGCAGCTCGCCCAGACGACGTCGCTGCTGCACTGGGTGCGGGGCATGCTCGCCGTGCGGCGGCACCACCCGGCGCTCGGGCTCGGATCGTTCGAGGTCGTGCCGGGCGACAACGAGGCGGTGCTGTCGTTCCTGCGGCGGACGCCGACGGAGACCCTGCTGGTCGTGGCGAACCTCGCGTCGACCGCGCGGGCCAGCACGCTGCGGCTGCCCGCGTCGCTGGCGGGGGCGGGGCTGCGGGACGTGTTCGGCGGGGGCGCCTTCCCCACCGTCGGGGCGGACGGGACCGTGTCGATGACGCTCGGCTCCCGCGACTTCTACTGGCTGGCGGTGACCGAGGCGTGACCGATCGACAGGTGGCCCACGAGGAGCGCGACGACACCCTCGCCGCGCTGCTCGGGCCGTGGCTGCCCGGGCGACGCTGGTTCCCGGTGAAGGGCACCGAGGCGCGGATCAGCGCCATCGGGGGGCTCACGCTGGCGGACCCCGACGGCGCGGCGGAGGTCCGCCTGCTGCTCCTGCGCGCCGAGGGGGCGGGCACCGGCGCGGTGCTGCAGGTGCCGCTCGTGCTGAGCGGCGCCGACGTCCACGCCGACGACCCGGCGCTGGTCGGCCGCCTGCCCGACGGCACCGCGGTGCTGGACGGCGCCGGCCGGCCCGAGTTCGAGCGAGCCTGGCTCGCCGAGGCCGACCGCCCCGAGGGCGCCCAGGCCGCGCCCGCGTCGGGGCTCGGGACCCCGAAGGTGCTTCCCGGGGAGCAGTCCAACACGTCCGTGATCCTCCCCGGCGCCGGCCCCGACGGCAGCACGGCGATGCTCAAGGTGTTCCGCGGCCTGTCCGACGGGGACAACCCGGACGTCGACGTGCCGCGCGCCCTCGCCGAGGTCGGCTGGACGCACGTCCCGCGGCCGCTGGCGTGGCTCGGCGCGCAGTGGCCCGACGGCGACGGGACGGCGCACGGGCACCTCGGCGTGCTCAGCGCCTTCGTGCCGGGCGCCACCGACGGGTTCGAGCTGGCGTGCGAGCTGGCGCGGCGCGGCGAGTCGTTCGCCGACCTGGCGCAGGAGCTCGGGGCCGTCGTGGGCCAGATGCACCGCGCGCTGTCCGAGGCCCTGCCCACCGACGACGCGACCGCGGCGGGCGAGCCGCCCGCGTCCGACGGCTCGTCCGGGACGTCGGGCCCGTCCGGGTCGCCCGGCAGGCACGCCGCCGAGCCGGACCCCGGCCTGTCCCCCGCCGCCGGCGCTGTCGCCGACGGGCTGGCCGCGCGGTTCGCCTGGGCCGTCGACGCCGTCCCGGAGCTCGATCAGCACGCCGAGGCCGTCGCGGCCCTCGCGGAGCGCACCCGCCTGCTCGCCGACGTCCCGCCCCGGCAGCGCGTGCACGGCGACCTGCACCTCGGCCAGGTGCTCCGCGGCGACGGCACCTGGTACGTGCTGGACTTCGAGGGCGAGCCGCTCGTCCCCGTCGCGCAGCGCACCCGCCCCGACCTCGCCCTGCGGGACGCGGCCGGCATGCTGCGCTCGTTCGACTACGCCGCCGCGGTCGGGGGCGCGCCTGGTGCCTGGACGGAGGTCGCCCGCACCGCGTTCCTCGCGGGGTACTCGGGCGAGACCGGGGACCTCGACCCCGCGACCCGCGCGCACCTGCTCCGCGTGCTCGAGCTGGACAAGGCGCTGTACGAGGCGGTCTACGAGGCGCGGAACCGCCCGACGTGGCTCGCCATCCCGCTGCGCGCGGTGCAGCGGCTCATCGGCTGACGCGCCCACCCGGCCGGTACCGCCCCGTGCCGCACCGGCCCCGGGGTGGGAGACTGCCGCGCGTGACCGACCTGCGCGCCGAGCTGCCCCACGCCCACGTCCTGCTCGCCGGGGACTCCGTCACCGACTGCGGCCGCCGCAGCGACCCCGCCGGGCTCGGTGACGGCTACGTCGGGCTGCTCGCCGCCGGGCCGCGGGCCGGGGCGCGGGTGACCAACCGCGGCGTCGGCGGCGACCGGCTCGCCGACCTCGCCCGCCGGTGGGACGCCGACGTCCTCGCGGAGCGCCCGGACGTGCTGTCGGTCCTCATCGGCGTCAACGACACGTGGCGCCGGTACGACTCCGGGTCGCCGACGCCGGTGACGGAGTTCGAGGCCGGCTACCGGGGGCTGCTGGAGAGTGCGCGGGCCGCGGGGGTGCGTCATCTCGTGCTGGTCGAGCCGTTCGTCCTGCCCGTCACCGCTCAGCAGGAGCGCTGGTGGGACGAGGACCTCGGTGACCGGGTCGCCGCGGTGCACCGGCTCGCGGCCGCGTTCGACGCGACGCTCGTCCCCGCCGCCACGCACCTGACGACGCTCGCCGCGACGCGGGGTGCCGCGGCCCTCGCCGCGGACGGCGTGCACCCCACCCCGGAGGGGCACCGGGCCCTGGCCGACCTCTGGTGGGCCACCGCGTCGGGCGCCGACCTGGCGGACTGACGCCGCACGCCCTCTGGCTGCGGGAACGTCGCGGTGGTGGTTGGGTAGGGACATGAACCGCCCGGCAGAGACGTCGCCCGTGACCGTCGACCCCGAGACGCTGCGCGCCGTCGCGTCCGGGACGCACCACGACCCGCACTCCGTGCTCGGTCCGCACGTCACGCCGAGCGGCGTCGTCGTGCGGACCCTGCGCCCGCTGGCCGACGCGGTCGTCGTCGTGACCGCGGAGGGCAGCACGCCCGCCGCGCACGAGCAGGACGGCGTCTGGGCCGCGCTGCTCCCCCACGACGAGGTCGTGGACTACCGCATCGACGTGACGTACGGCAGCGAGACGACCCGCGTCGACGACCCCTACCGGTACCTTCCGACCGTCCAGGAGCTCGACCGGCACCTCATCCGCGAGGGACGGCACGAGGAGCTCTGGACCGTCCTCGGGGCGAACACCCACCGCTACCCCGGCGCGCTCGGCGAGGTCGAGGGCACCGCGTTCGCCGTGTGGGCGCCGAACGCGCGCGCGGTGCGCGTCATCGGTGACTTCAACCACTGGCAGGGCAGCACCCACGCGATGCGGTCGCTCGGCGACTCGGGCGTCTGGGAGATCTTCGTGCCCGGTGTCACCGCCGGTGCCCGGTACAAGTTCGAGATCCTGGGCGCCGACGGCGGCTGGCGGCAGAAGGCCGACCCGCTGGCCAAGGGCACCGAGGTCCCGCCGGCCACCGCCTCGGTCGTCGTGGAGTCCGTCTTCGGCTGGGGCGACGAGGAGTGGCTGGAGCGCCGGCGCTCCCACGACCCGCACGCCGGCCCGATGAGCATCTACGAGGTGCACCTCGGCTCCTGGCGGCAGGGCCTGTCCTACCGCGAGCTCGCGGCGCAGCTCACCGAGTACGTGCTCGACCTCGGCTTCACGCACGTCGAGTTCCTGCCGGTCTCCGAGCACCCGTTCGGCGGGTCCTGGGGCTACCAGGTGTCGTCGTACTACGCCCCCACCTCCCGGTTCGGTCACCCGGACGACTTCCGGTACCTCGTCGACACCCTGCACCGCGCGGGCATCGGCGTCCTGCTCGACTGGGTCCCCGCGCACTTCCCGAAGGACGAGTGGGCGCTCGCGCGGTTCGACGGCACCCCGCTGTACGAGCACCCGGACCCGATGCGCGGCGAGCAGCCCGACTGGGGCACCTACGTCTTCAACTTCGGCCGCAACGAGGTCCGGAACTTCCTGGTGGCCAACGCCACCTACTGGCTCGAGGAGTTCCACGTCGACGGCCTGCGGGTCGACGCCGTCGCCTCCATGCTCTACCTGGACTACTCGCGCGAGCCCGGGCAGTGGCAGCCCAACCAGCACGGCGGCCGCGAGAACCTCGAGGCGATCGCCTTCCTGCAGGAGGCCAACGCCACCGCGTACCGGCGGACCCCGGGCGTCATGATGATCGCCGAGGAGTCGACCGCCTGGCCCGGCGTCACCACGCCGACCAGCGGCGGCGGGCTCGGCTTCGGCCTGAAGTGGAACATGGGCTGGATGAACGACACGCTCCGCTACCTCGCGGAGCTGCCGATCAACCGCCGCTACCACCACCACGAGGCGACGTTCTCGCTCGTCTACGCCTTCTCCGAGCAGTTCGTCCTGCCGATCAGCCACGACGAGGTCGTGCACGGCAAGGGCTCCCTGCTGCGGAAGATGCCCGGCGACGACTGGCAGCAGCGCGCCGGCGTCCGGGCGCTGCTCGGGTACCAGTGGTCCCACCCGGGCAAGCAGCTGCTGTTCATGGGCTCGGAGTTCGCGCAGGGCACCGAGTGGGCCGAGTCCCGCTCGCTCGACTGGTACCTGCTCGACCACGAGGAGCACCGGGGCGTCCACGCGGCTGTCCGCGACCTCAACCGGTTCTACCGCGAGCACCCCGCGATGTGGGCGCTGGACCACAGCCCCCAGGGGTTCGAGTGGATCGACGCGAACGACGCCGACCGGAACGTCCTGGCGTACCTGCGCCGGGACGACCGCGGCAACGTCGTCGCCGTCGTCGTGAACTTCTCCGGCGTCCCGCACGAGAACTACCGGCTCGCGCTCCCCCAGGGAGGTACCTGGATCGAGGCCGTCAACACCGACGCCGCGGAGTACGGCGGGTCCGGCGTGGGCAACCTCGGTCAGGTGCAGGCCCGCCCCGAGCCGTACCACGGGCGCGCCTTCTCGGCGACGGTGCGCGTTCCCCCGCTGGGCGTGCTGTACCTCGTCCCGGCCTGACGCACGCCGGCGGGTCCTGGCCCCGGTGGGGCCGGGGCTTCGACGCGGCTCCCCGGGTACCCGCAGCACACAGGCCTGGATTGCGACAGGCCCCGATACCGTCGGGCGCGTCGAGGTGGCCCGGGCGTGCGGCTCGAGACCGCCGCCGCAGACCGGAGGGAGAGCCCCGTGGGCAAGGTCGTCATGTACGGCTCGGTGTCGGTGGACGGCTTCATCGCGGACCGGCACGACGAGCCTGGGCCGCTGTTCGACTGGCTGACCGACGGGGACGTCCCGCTGGACGAGGGCGGCGCCCTGACGGTGTCCCAGACCTCCTACGACTACACCCGGCCGTACTGGGACCAGATCGGCGCGACCATCGCGGGGCGCCGCGTCTTCGACCTCACGGACGGCTGGGACGGGACGCCGCCGAGCGGGATCGACCACGTGGTCGTCGTGACGCACCGGCCGCCGCCCGAGGGCTGGGACCCCGCGGCGCCCTTCCACTTCGTGCACGGCGTCGAAGCGGCCGTGGCCATGGCGCGGGAGCTGGCGGGCGACCGCATCGTCGAGGTCGCCGCGGGTGATGTCGGTGGCCAGGTCCTCGCCGCGGGCCTCGTCGGCGAGGTGCGGATGGACATGGCGCCCGTCGTGCTCGGGTCGGGCAGGCGCTTCTTCGGCGCGGTCGACGCCCAGCACCTGCTGGACGGCCCCGACGTGGCGCTGCAGGGGAACCGCGTGCTCCACCTGCGTTACCAGGTCCGCCGCTGACCGATCGACGCCGATCGGCGCTGAAGCCGATCGCCCGCCGCGCGGCAACGTCGCCGGTGTCCGGAACGTCACGGCGGGCACCCGCCACCCAGCTCCACGCAACAATGCGAAGCAGGCACCGAAACGACGCGTGCAGGCGCCGAGATGGCGGTGGTGGCCTATGCGCACGGCGCACGGCGCACGGCGTCGGGTGCAGGCGCGCTGTGTCATCTCGGCGCGTCCGGGGATCGACCCCCGGACGGGGGTCAGCACGGGGGCCGTCGTCGCAGCGGTGCCGGCGCGGTGGAATGTCCGGGAAACACGAAGAGCCACCCCGATTGGGGTGGCTCTTCGTGAATGGTGTCCGGCGGCGTCCTACTCTCCCACACCCTGGCGAGTGCAGTACCATCGGCGCTGAAGGGCTTAGCTTCCGGGTTCGGAATGGGACCGGGCGTTTCCCCTTCGCTATGACCGCCGTAACTCTGTCGAACATGTCAAGCACGGGACCCCCACATCGAGGTGGGGGCGTGCTCGTGGTTCGGGAACCGCACAGTGGACGCGTAGCAACAAAAAGTGTTGTGGTGAAGTTGTCGGCTTATTAGTACCGGTCAGCTGCGAGGGTCTTGCGTCCCCTCTTCCACATCCGGCCTATCTACCCGGTGGTCTAGCCGGGAGCCTCTCACCCCTCGAGGGGGCGTGGAAACCTCATCTTGAAGCAGGCTTCCCGCTTAGATGCTTTCAGCGGTTATCCCTTCCGAACGTAGCCAACCAGCCGTGCTCCTGGCGGAACAACTGGCACACCAGAGGTTCGTCCGTCCCGGTCCTCTCGTACTAGGGACAGCCCTTCTCAAGTTTCCTGCGCGCGCAGCGGATAGGGACCGAACTGTCTCACGACGTTCTAAACCCAGCTCGCGTACCGCTTTAATGGGCGAACAGCCCAACCCTTGGGACCTACTCCAGCCCCAGGATGCGACGAGCCGACATCGAGGTGCCAAACCATGCCGTCGATATGGACTCTTGGGCAAGATCAGCCTGTTATCCCCGGGGTACCTTTTATCCGTTGAGCGACGGCGCTTCCACAAGCCACCGCCGGATCACTAGTTCCGACTTTCGTCCCTGCTCGACCTGTCAGTCTCACAGTCAAGCTCCCTTGTGCACTTGCACTCGCCACCTGATTGCCAACCAGGCTGAGGGAACCTTTGAGCGCCTCCGTTACATTTTAGGAGGCAACCGCCCCAGTTAAACTACCCATCAGGCACTGTCCCTGATCCGGATCACGGACCGAGGTTAGATATCCAGAGCGACCAGAGTGGTATTTCAACGTTGACTCCACCGACACTGGCGTGCCGGCTTCACAGTCTCCCACCTATCCTACACAAGCCGCACCGAACACCAATACCAAACTATAGTAAAGGTCCCGGGGTCTTTCCGTCCTGCTGCGCGTAACGAGCATCTTTACTCGTAGTGCAATTTCGCCGAGTTCGCGGTTGAGACAGCGGAGAAGTCGTTACGCCATTCGTGCAGGTCGGAACTTACCCGACAAGGAATTTCGCTACCTTAGGATGGTTATAGTTACCACCGCCGTTTACTGGGGCTTAAATTCTGAGCTTCGCCTTGCGGCTGACCCGTCCTCTTAACCTTCCAGCACCGGGCAGGCGTCAGTCCGTATACATCGTCTTGCGACTTCGCACGGACCTGTGTTTTTAGTAAACAGTCGCTTCTCCCTGGTCTCTGCGGCCCTCCACGCTTCCCGGGCAAGCCGGTACACGCTTCAGGCCCCCCTTCTCCCGAAGTTACGGGGGCATTTTGCCGAGTTCCTTAACCACGATTCTCTCGATCGCCTTGGTATTCTCTACCTGACCACCTGAGTCGGTTTAGGGTACGGGCGGCTAGAACCTCGCGTCGAAGCTTTTCTCGGCAGCATAGGATCACCCAATCATCCAGCATACGCTGTCACCATCGGTTCTCAGGCTTGATGAGTGGCGGATTTGCCTACCACTCGCCCTACGGCCTTGGACGTGGACTACCATCGCCACGCTGGGCTACCTTCCTGCGTCACTCCTGTTAATACGCTTACCTACTACCGGATCGGGTCGCGCGCTCCCCCGCACGGTGTCTCCCGAAGGAGACGGTGTGCGGGCTCGGGCGCTTAGCATCACCGGGCTCGGTATGGGCGGTTCTTCGCCGGTACGGGAATATCAACCCGTTGTCCATCGACTACGCCTGTCGGCCTCGCCTTAGGTCCCGACTTACCCAGGGCGGATTAGCCTGGCCCTGGAACCCTTGGTCATTCGGCGGACGGGTTTCTCACCCGTCTTTCGCTACTCATGCCTGCATTCTCACTCGTGTGGCGTCCACCACTGGGTTACCCCGCAGCTTCACCCGCCACACGACGCTCCCCTACCCATCCACACGCCTGGACCACGAAGGCCTAGCGCAAGTGTGAATGCCACAGCTTCGGCGGTATACTTGAGCCCCGCTACATTGTCGGCGCGGAATCACTTGACCAGTGAGCTATTACGCACTCTTTCAAGGGTGGCTGCTTCTAAGCCAACCTCCTGGTTGTCTGTGCAACTCCACATCCTTTCCCACTTAGCATACGCTTAGGGGCCTTAGCTGGTGGTCTGGGCTGTTTCCCTCTCGACTACGGAGCTTATCCCCCGCAGTCTCACTGCCACGCTCTCACTTACCGGCATTCGGAGTTTGGCTAACGTCAGTAACCTGGTGGGGCCCATCGGCTATCCAGTAGCTCTACCTCCGGCAAGAAACACGTGACGCTGCACCTAAATGCATTTCGGGGAGAACCAGCTATCACGAAGTTTGATTGGCCTTTCACCCCTAACCACAGGTCATCCCCCCGGTTTTCAACCCAGGTGGGTTCGGTCCTCCACGCGGTCTTACCCGCGCTTCAACCTGCCCATGGCTAGATCACTTCGCTTCGGGTCTAGAGCACGCGACTGTGTCGCCCTATTCGGACTCGCTTTCGCTACGGCTTCCCCACACGGGTTAACCTCGCCACGTACCACTAACTCGCAGGCTCATTCTTCAAAAGGCACGCCGTCACCCCTGCTAGGGAGGCTCCGACGGATTGTAGGCACACGGTTTCAGGTACTATTTCACTCCCCTCCCGGGGTACTTTTCACCTTTCCCTCACGGTACTTGTCCGCTATCGGTCACTAGGTAGTATTTAGGCTTAGCAAGTGGTCTTGCCAGATTCACACGGGATTTCTCGGGCCCCGTGCTACTTGGGATCCCCTTCGGGAGGTCACGTCATTTCGTCTACGGGGGTACCACCCTCTGTGCCGGGCCTTTCAATGCCCTTCGACTATAACGCGACTTTCTGACTCCCTGATGACTCGGCAGAATCATCTGAAAGGTCCCACAACCCCGTACACGCAACGCCTGCCGGCTTGGCACGCATACGGTTTGGCCTCATCCGCTTTCGCTCGCCACTACTCACGGAATATCTCTTCCTGCCGGTACTGAGATGTTTCACTTCCCGGCGTTCCCCCCACACACCCTATATATTCAGGTGCGGGTCACACGACATGACTCGTGCGGGGTTTCCCCATTCGGACATCCTCGGATCACGGTTCGTTTGCCAACTCCCCGAGGCTTATCGCAGGCTACAACGTCCTTCTTCGGCTCCTAGTGCCAAGGCATCCACCCTGTGCCCTTAAAAACTTGACCACAAAGACATTACTTTAAAAGATGCTCGCGTCCACTGTGCAGTTCTCAAACAACGAACGATCCCCGACCAGCTGCCGGCGCCTACCCACCACCGAAGTGGCGGACGGTTCGACCGACCGACCGGGCCCGTCATGAAGCAACACCCCCAAAGCGGGCTGTTCCCTCAGGACCCAACAGCGTGCCAGGCGACCGATCCGACCAGCGATGCGAGGTTCCACCCACCCACAAGGAGCGAGGTACTGACGCGGTGCTGACCACCACGGCCGCCGTAGTTGATGTTCCACCCTTGAGCACCACCCCGGACGCATACGGTCCGAGCCTGGCCTCTGCACCCCGCACCCAGTGGGCCGGCGTGTCAGATGCTCCTTAGAAAGGAGGTGATCCAGCCGCACCTTCCGGTACGGCTACCTTGTTACGACTTAGTCCCAATCGCCAGTCCCACCTTCGACGGCTCCCCCCACAAGGGTTGGGCCACCGGCTTCGGGTGTTACCGACTTTCGTGACTTGACGGGCGGTGTGTACAAGGCCCGGGAACGTATTCACCGCAGCGTTGCTGATCTGCGATTACTAGCGACTCCGACTTCATGGGGTCGAGTTGCAGACCCCAATCCGAACTGAGGCCGGCTTTTTGGGATTCGCTCCACCTCGCGGTATCGCAGCCCTTTGTACCGGCCATTGTAGCATGCGTGAAGCCCAAGACATAAGGGGCATGATGATTTGACGTCATCCCCACCTTCCTCCGAGTTGACCCCGGCAGTCTCCTATGAGTCCCCACCATCACGTGCTGGCAACATAGGACGAGGGTTGCGCTCGTTGCGGGACTTAACCCAACATCTCACGACACGAGCTGACGACAACCATGCACCACCTGTACACCGACCTTGCGGGGCAACCATCTCTGGAAGTTTCCGGTGTATGTCAAGCCTTGGTAAGGTTCTTCGCGTTGCATCGAATTAATCCGCATGCTCCGCCGCTTGTGCGGGCCCCCGTCAATTTCTTTGAGTTTTAGCCTTGCGGCCGTACTCCCCAGGCGGGGCACTTAATGCGTTTGCTGCGGCACGGAACTCGTGGAATGAGCCCCACACCTAGTGCCCAACGTTTACGGCATGGACTACCAGGGTATCTAATCCTGTTCGCTCCCCATGCTTTCGCTCCTCAGCGTCAGTTGCGGCCCAGTGACCTGCCTTCGCCATCGGTGTTCCTCCTGATATCTGCGCATTCCACCGCTACACCAGGAATTCCAGTCACCCCTACCGCACTCTAGTCTGCCCGTACCCACTGCAAGCCCGAGGTTGAGCCTCGAGTTTTCACAGCAGACGCGACAAACCGCCTACGAGCTCTTTACGCCCAATAATTCCGGACAACGCTTGCGCCCTACGTATTACCGCGGCTGCTGGCACGTAGTTAGCCGGCGCTTCTTCTGCAGGTACCGTCACTTTCGCTTCTTCCCTGCTGAAAGAGGTTTACAACCCGAAGGCCTTCATCCCTCACGCGGCGTCGCTGCATCAGGCTTGCGCCCATTGTGCAATATTCCCCACTGCTGCCTCCCGTAGGAGTCTGGGCCGTGTCTCAGTCCCAGTGTGGCCGGTCGCCCTCTCAGGCCGGCTACCCGTCGTCGCCTTGGTGGGCCGTTACCCCACCAACAAGCTGATAGGCCGCGAGTCCATCCCTGACCGATAAATCTTTCCAGACGCATCAGATGCCTGAGCGTCACGTATCCGGTATTAGACCTCGTTTCCAAGGCTTATCCCAGAGTCAGGGGCAGGTTACTCACGTGTTACTCACCCGTTCGCCACTGATCCCCCCAGCAAGCTGGGGTTCACCGTTCGACTTGCATGTGTTAAGCACGCCGCCAGCGTTCGTCCTGAGCCAGAATCAAACTCTCCGTTAATGTCTACATGGCAACCACCACCCGAAAGCGGTGATCCACCGACACACGAAACGACCACCCCGTCGCTGGCGACAAGGCAGTCAGTTGAATTCGGCTGTTGTGCAACCGACCCAGACGGAGCAGGGCCGATCCCACGTCAACCAAGACTCACCCACTCTCGCGTCCACCCCGATTGAGGCGACCACCCGAGCCGATGAACCATCTTGGCATCAACTACTTGGCACACTGTTGAGTTCTCAAAGAACAGACGCGCATCCCCCACTCACCCTTGCGGGCTCCTGGCCGGAGGCAACCGTTCAAACTTATCCGATCTTCGTCATCCGGTCAAGTCCGTTCGGACCGTTCCATCTGAGATGATCGATCCTCGGCACGTTCGTCAGCGGGCGCATGTGTCCCGTCGAAGCCGTACCAAGGGGGTGGTCCCCCGCGGGACCAGCCACCGGGGTGATCCCTGGTGTCTGTTCCTCCCTGTCGGGGCGACGTCGTAGAACATTACGCACCCGCCGTCGGGACCGTCAACTCCGGTGGGGCGTGACCCCGGTCACCCGCATGATCACGCGGATCTGCCCCGATCGGCCCGCTCTGAGCGGCCTGCCCGACCGGCTGGGCGGGGGCCCGCAGGCGCCGGCGGACCACGGCCGGGTCGCCGGACGACGGAGGCCCGGCCGACCAGGACGGTCGACCGGGCCTCGCGGACCTCGGTGCGCACGCGGTGCAGCGCGGCGGGCTCCCCTTGTCGGTGCAGGGCGGCGGGCGGCCCTGTCAGTACAGGGCGCTGGCGAGCGCCCGGCGAGCGGCAGCCACGCGCGGGTCGTCGCTCCCGACGACGTCGAACAGCTCGACCAGCCGCAGGCGCACCCGCTCCCGGTCGGGGCCGGACGTCGCGCGCACCGTGTCCACCAGCCGGGCGAAGGCGTCCTCGACCTGGCCGCCCAGCACGTCCACGTCGGCGACCGCGAGCTGCGCGTCGACGTCCGCCGGGTCGTCGGCCGCGGCCTTGCGCACCGCCGCCAGGTCCGCGTCGTGCGTCCGGGACAGGAGCCCCACCTGGGCGAGGCCGGCTCGCGCCATGTCGTCGCGGGGGTTCTCCCGGAGCGCCTGCTCGTACGCGGCCGCGGCCGCGGGCAGGTCGTCGCGCTCGATCGCGTCGTACGCCTCCTGGTGCAGCGGGGGCAGCGGCGGCTCCTCGGGCTCGGCGGGCACGGGAGCGGCGTCGCGCGGCTCCACGGTCCCGGTGATGCCGTTCGCCGCGGCCGCCTCGAGCACCTGGTCGAGCACGCCGCGCAGCTGGTCCGCGGGCGGGGCGCCCTGGAACAGCGGCAGCGGCTGGCCGGCGATGACGGCGATCACCGCGGGCACCGACTGCGTCTGGAACGCGGCGGCGATCTGCGGGTTGGCCTCGGAGTCGATCCGCGCGAGCAGCAGCCTGCCCCCGTACTGGTCGACCACCGCGCCCATGTCCCGGGCGAGGTCGATGCTCGTCTCGCTCCACGACGCCCAGAGCAGGACGACGACGGGGTGCTGGGTCGAGGACTGCACCAGCGCCGGGAAGCCCTCGGTGTCGACGTCGACCGCGTACGGCCCCGGTGCGGGCAGACCGCCCGGGGTGCCGGGGGCCGGGGTGGCGGGACGCCCGAGACCGGACAGGTCGACCGCGCCGCGCACGTCGAGGCGCGGCTGGGGGGCCGGGTTCTGGCTCATGCTGCTCTGCTCCTGCTGTCGCGTGGTGTCGAGGATGTCACTGACCGGAGACCGCCGTGCGGGCGTGCTCGGCGGCGAGGACCTGGACCGGCGTGGTGGCCCCCGCCGGCGGCACGTACATCGCGACCACGTCGGTCCACGTCCGGACCAGGTTGCTGGTCACGCTGGGCTTCCCCGCCAGCGCCGCGTCGAACGGGTCGTTGAGCGTGATGCTGCCCTGGCTGAGGGTCACCGTGGTGACCGTGCTCAGCTGCCCCACGACGATCGCTCCCCCGTCGGCCGTGCGCAGCGCGGTCACCTGGCCGTCGACCGGCGTGACGGTCTCGGCCACGGTCGCCACCGCCTGGAGGCTCGCCGTGGTCTGGTTGCGGGCCTCCGTCAGCGCGGTCCGGAAGAAGTCCGCCGGGAACGTCGCCGCGTAGGCCGAGGCGTCCCCGTTCGTGAGCACGTCCGCGTACTGGGCGAGGGCCTCCGCCGGAGGGACGACCAGGGACGTGTCGTCGGGCGCGACGGGCTCGCTCCCCACGGTCGGGTCGGCGGTCGCGGGCATCTGCACCGAGGGTCCGAGCCGCGCCCAGCTCCAGAGGCGGTAGGGCTCCCGCGGCCCGTTCTGCTGCAGCACCAGCAGCAGCGGCGCCTGCAGGTCGTCGGGCTGGACGGTGACGACCATCTGCGTACGGGGCCAGGTGTCGGTGTCCGGGACGATCGTCGTCTGCGCGGACATCGGCAGCGACACCGGCGGGCGCTGCCCCGCCGTGGCGCTCGCCCGGACGTACTCCGCGGTGCGGATGGCCAGAGCGGGGCCGCTGAGCCGCGCGGGCAGCCCCGCCGGGTCCAGTGCGGCGTCTCCGGCGGCCAGCACCTCGCCGACGTCCGTCAGCACGTCGGTGGACTGCGCGACCGTGAGGGCGGGCGGCGGGACCGCGGGGACCGCGTCGGGCCGCGGCTCCGGGACCGGGTCGGCGCAGGCCCCGAGCCCGAGGAGCGCGACCGCGGCCAGCGCGGTGCCGGCCAGCCGGCGGCGGAGGGCTGAGCGGCGGGCGCCGGCCCGGGCCCCGGGGTTCGTGCTGCGTGCGGTCATCGGCCCTCCTCCGTCCCCTGCGCGTCGTCCTGCGGTCGTGCGGTCCCCTGGTCGCCGTCCCCCGGGCCGGTACCACCGGCGGCGTCGGCGGGGAACCCCCACATCCGTCGCCACGCGTCGGCGCGCTGGGCGCGGGACGCGGCGTCGTCCTCGGGGTCGGCGCCGCGCGGGTCCCCGGCCGCAGCCAGCGGCGTCGCGCCCGGTCGGGCGGCAGCGGCCGGGGCGGCGGGTGCTGCGCCCGGACGTGCGGTGGGCGAGGCGGGTGCGGTGGGCGAGGCGGGTGCGGCGGGTGCGGTCGGCACGCCGGGCGCACCGGCCGAGGCGGGCGCGCCGCCGGGGACCGGCGTCCACGCCGAGGCCGGGCCCGATGCCGGGGTGGCGTCTTCCGGCGCCGGTCCGGGCCGGGCCCCGCCCTCGGCGCGACCCCGACGCCACGGCAGCCGGGCGGCGAGCCCGCGCGGCTTGTCGTCGTCCACCGGTGCGGAAGCCGCGGTCGGTGCGGGCGCCGCGCTCGGTGCGGGGGCCGCGGTCGGTGCGGAGGCGGCGCTCGGTGCGGAGGCCGCGCTCGGTGCGGAGGCCGCGCTCGGTGCGGAGGCCGCGCTCTGTACGGAGGCCGCGCTCTGTACGGAGGCCGCGCTCTGTACGGAGGCCGCCCTCGGTGCGGAGGCCGCGGTCGGTGCGGGTGCGGGGCCGGCCGTCGCGGCCGGCGTTGCTGCGGCCGGAGCGGGAGCCGCGGGTGCCGTCGCGGGGACCGGCGCGGTGGGTGCGCTCGGCCCCTGTCGCTCGGCGGGGCCGGCCGGGGCGGCACCAGCACGGGCGGGCGCGCCGGATCCGCCGGCCGGGGCCACGGGTGCGCCCGCGGGTGCGCCCGCGGCCGACGGGCCGCCGGTAGCGGGAGCGGCAGCGGTCGGGCCGCCGGAGCTCGGTGTCGCGCTCGGCCCTCCGGGCGTCGCCGTGGCGCCGGACGGGCGCGGGGCCGTGGGCGCGCCGCCGCCGGCCTGCGCGCCGGACGGGGTCGGCGCGTCGGCTGCGGGGGGCTCGGTGGCCGCAGGCTGCGCGACCGCCGGGACGGAGCCCGTCACCGTGGGGATCGCGCCGGTGACGACGGGGATCGCGCCGGTCGCCGTGCGGCGCCCGCGCCGTCCGGCAGCCGCCGCCGCAGCGGCCTCGGCCTCGCGGATCTGCCGGCGGGTCAGCGGCGTGCCGTCGGGGGCGACGGTCGCGACCGGGATCGCTCCGGTGACGGTGCTCGTCGCACCGGACGACGGTCCGGAGCTGGACGCCCCCGTGGCGGAGGCGCCGGCGGCGGGCACCGTGGCGATCTGCCCGGTGGCCACCGAGTGCCACCCTGCGTCGGGGCCCTCGCGGCGCGCGCGCAGGATCCGCACGAGCAGGATCGCGGCGACCGCGAGCAGGAGGACGCCCACCGCGACGCCCGGCCACAGCCAGGGCGTGGTGACGGTCTGCGGCCAGGAGAGGTCGAGGGTGGGCGCGGTGTCGCCCAGGCTGACGGCGACGAGCGACCAGCGGCCCTCGGTCACCGGCCACTCGAGCGTCGCGGAGCCGTCCCCGGACACCTCCGCCACCCACATGTCCGACCCGGTCGGGTCGGCGGCCTGCACGGGCACCTCCTCGGCCCCGGCGCTCGCGCTCGGCGTCGGCGCCGGGGTGGCGGCGGCCGATCCGGACGGCTCCGGCGCGGGCTGCTCCACCGCGGTGGTCGCGAGCGTGTGCCAGTCGGACAGGCCGGTCACGCGGACGTAGGGGTCGGTCCCGACCCAGCCGGTGACGTCCGTGTCGCGGCCGACGGCGAGCACGACGGGCGCACCCTCCGCACGGACGGTCACCGTCACCGGGTCGCCGGCGAGCTCGAGCACGCCCGGGTCGGTGACGAGGGTGCGGGCGTCACCCCCGGGGGCTGCGGTCGCGACCAGGGGGTCGTCGGCACGCCAGGCCGTGGCCGACGCGATGCCGAGCCCGATGGCGGCGATGCCGAGCACCCCGAGGAGGGCGGCGATCAGTCGCTGGAGCACGCGGTTTCCTCTCGAACGTGACGTCCCAGGATAGGCGTGCCACCTGTGGGCCGGCGCAAGTCGGGCCCCCGCGGCCCCTCACGGCGGCTGCGGGACGACCGGTGCCCGGTGCCGGGATCGTCCCGATACCCTGGGCGGCGGACGCGGGCCGACCGACGCCCTGAGCCTCCCGCCCGGAGGCCGTCCCCACAAGCGCACGCGCGCCCGCAGGAGGAACTTCGTGGCAGAGGACCGTACGCCCTTCCCGGTGGTCAACTTCCGTGGCTACGACCGCGCACCCGTCGACGCACGGATGGACGAGCTGGAGCGGGCGCTGAACGACGCCCGCAGCCAGGTGTCCTCGCTGGACGAGCGCGTGCTGCAGATCTCCGGCGAGCTGTCCGAGGCGCACCGCCAGCTGCGGGAGGCCGAGCGGCCCACGTACTCGGGGCTCGGCTCGCGGATCGAGATGCTGCTGCGGTCGGCCGAGGAGCAGTCCTCCGACGTCGTGCAGCAGGCCAACGCGCAGGCGTCCGACGCCCTCGCGCGGGCGCGGCTCGCCGCGGGGCAGCTGCGGGCCCGCGCCGAGAACGAGGTCGCGGAGATGCTGGCGACCGCGCGCCGCGAGGCCACCGAGGAGCGCTCGACGGCCCACACCGAGGCCGAGAGCGTGCTGACCGGCGCCCAGCGCCGCGCGGAGGAGCTGGTGGGGTCCGCCGAGCGCGAGGCCGCCCGCATCCAGGCCGCGATCCAGACCGAGGAGAGCGAGCGCCGCGCGACGCTGGAGCGGGAGCTCGGGACGCTGCGGGCGACCGTGGAGCGCGAGACCACGGAGCTGCGGATCAGCACCGAGCAGGCCGCCGAGGAGCTGCGCACGCGCACCGAGGCCGAGACCACCGCGCTGCGCGCCGACGCGGAGCGCTACGACCAGGACCTGCGCCAGCGGGCGGACGCGGACACCACCGCGCTGCGGCAGCGCGTCACCTCCGAGCTCGCCGAGCTCCGCACCGAGGCCGAGCGGTGGGCCGCGATGCAGCGGTCCGTCGCCGCCACGGAGATCGCCGGGGCGCGGCAGGCCGCCGGCGACGAGATCACCTCCCTGCGCGCGGAGGCGCAGTCCCACGCGGACGCCGTGCGGTCCGCCGCCGAGCGCGCCGCCGCCGAGCTGCAGCAGCGCGCCGTCGCCGAGACGACCGCGCTGCGCGCCGAGGCCGAGCAGTACTCCGGCTTCGTCCGGGCGAGCGCCGACCGGGAGACCGGCGAGCTCCGCGCGGCCGTCGCGGACGAGATCGCGGCCGCCCGGCAGGAGGCGGAGCAGGCGATCACCGCGCAGCGCGTCGAGGCCGAGCAGTACGCGGCCGACCTGCGGGCGACCGCGGAGCGCGAGACCACCGAGCTGCGCGAGCGGACCCAGCACGAGACGAGCCACCTGCGGGCCCTCGTGGAGCGGGAGACGACCGAGCTGCGCGAGCGCACGGAGCGGGAGGCCGCCGAGCTCCGGGAGCGCACGGACCGCGAGGTCGCGGAGCTGCGCGAGGCCACCCGCCTCGACGTCGAGCGCCAGGTCACCGAGGCGTCCCGCACGGCCGACGAGCTGCGGGCGCAGGCGCGCACCGAGTCCGAGGCCCTGCTCGCCCAGGCCCGCCAGGCGCTGGCGGACGCGGAGCTGTCCATCGCCGCGCAGCGCGAGGCGGCCGAGCGGGCGGACGCCGAGCGGCACGCCGTCGCGCGCGCCGAGACCGAGAAGCTGGTCGCGGACGCCGAGGCGCACGCCGCCGACGCGGAGCAGCGCGTCGCGAAGGCGCTCGAGCAGGCGGAGAAGATCCGCGTCGACTCCCAGGAGCACGCCAAGGAGCTGCTGTCGAACGCCCGGCAGAACGCCGACCGCGTCGTCGCCGAGGCCCGCGAGCACGCCGAGAAGACGCTGTCGGAGTCGATGTCCGAGGCCGAGCGCGAGCGCACCACCGCGCAGCGGCAGGTCGAGGACCTCAACCGTCAGCGGGAGTCGATCACGTCGTACCTGGACGAGCTGCGCAACCTGCTCGGCCACGACCCGGTCCCCAGCAAGAAGACGCTGGAGCGGGCGGACCAGGCGCAGGCGCAGTTCGAGCAGAAGCAGGCGCGTCCCGCCGCACGACCGGCCCGCGGTGCCAAGGGCCGGCCGGCGCCGGTGTCCGCCGCTGCCCCCGCCCCCGCCCCCGAGGCGGAGCCGGCCCAGGGCGCGAAGGACGCCGGCCCCGCGGGCGACGCGAAGCCGGGGACCGACGAGGTGGCTGCGGGCGAGGCGCCCGCCGACGCGCAGGCCCCGGCCCCCGCCGGTGGCGAGCCGACGGGTGACCAGCCCGCGGTGACGCCGGCCGAGGACGCCGACGCCACCCCGGCCGACGCACCCGCGGGCGCGTCGGCCGCAGGCTCGACGGCCGAGGGCACGCCGGCCGAGGGCACGCCGGCCGAGGGCGGAGCGGACGAGGTCGCCACGGCGCCGGCCGACAAGTGACCGACCCCGCCCCGGACGCCGGCGCCGACTGGCGGTCCCGCCGCCGGGAGGCCGCCGACGCCCACGAGGCGGCCCTGCGCGCGCGCCGGCAGGCGGAGTCCGCGAAGGCCCGTGAGCTGATCGCCCGGTTCGTCGCGGACGCCACCGCGCGGGGCGTGGCGCCGGTGCCCCTGCACGCGCAGGGGTACGGCGGCCGGGGCCGGTACCGCACGCCGCTGCACGGCTGGTACCTGCGCCGCGACCGGACGGTCGCGGTCGGGACGGACGGCGGCTTCTACGTGCTGACGGTCCCGCCGTCGCTGGCCGCGCGGCTGCGCGGGGTCAGCCCGCAGCCGCAGGACCCGCCGCTCGTGCTCGGCGCCGGCGGCAAGGACGGCGAGTCCCTGGACCTGCCGGTCGCGCTGGCCCGCGCGCTCGGCGACGACGCTGCACCGCGCTGAGCCGGTCGCGGGGTCGGGCGCGGGGTCCGTCGCAGGCTCAGGCGCGGGCGCGCGTCACCAGGTCGCCGAGTGCCGCCGCCACCCGGGTCGGTGCCTCCACCGCCGTGAGGTGCCCGGCGTCCGGGACGACCACGGGCTGCACGCCGAGGGCGTCCGCCATCCGCTGCGCCTCCGCTACGGGCGTCGGCACGTCCTCCTCGCCCACGAGCACCAGCCCGGGCCCGGCGAACCCCTCCAGGACGGCCGTGCGGTCCGGGCGGGCGGCCATCGCGCGCTGCGACCAGGCGACGCCGGCCGGGGGCTGCGCCCCGATCCAGGCCTCCAGGCGCCCGACGAGCTCGGGCCGCTCGCGCGACGCCGCGCCCAGCAGGCCGGTCGCCATCGGGAGCACCTCGTCGACGGAGCCCGCGTCCTCGACCACGCCGGCCACGCGCAGGCGGTTCGCCCGCGCCTCCTCGGTGTCCGCGGTCGACTTCGTGTCCAGCAGGCCGAGGCCGGCGACGACCTCCGGGTGCCGCTCGGCGAGCGCCAGGGCGACGTAGCCGCCCATCGACAGCCCGGCGACGACCGCCCGGTGGTGCCCGGCCTGGGCCAGGGCGGCGGCGACGGCGTCGGCGGACGCCTCGAGCGCGGGCTCGGGCAGCGGGACGCCCTGGGCCGCTCCGAGCCCGGGCAGGTCGGGCGCGAGGACCGGCAGCCCGGCCGGGAGGAGCGCGGCGACGTCCGCCCACATGCGGGCGTCGAGCGGGAAGGCGTGCAGAAGCACCAGCGGCACGCCGGTGCCCGGGCGCAGGGCGTGCAGCACCGCGGTGGCGTGCGGCTGGTGGTGCGTCATGCGTCCTCCTCCGCGGACCCGGCGAAACCGGTGTCCTCCTGCGACCGCGGCACCGGCGGCGGGTCCGCCTGCTCGCTCGGACCGTCCCACGTGGTCGGGAGCGGCACCGCGACCTCGGGCCGCACGTGCCGCACGATCTCGTCGAGCACCCGGCGCACGTACGGCTCCCCCACCCACAGGTGCTTCGCGCCGTCGACGCCGATGACCTCCGCCTGGCGCACGCGGGCGAACCGCCGCCGCGCCTCGTCGGGACGCAGGTAGTCGTCGAGCTCCGGGACCAGCACGACGAGCGGCTTGCCGTCGGCGTCCCAGGCGTCGAGGTCCGCGTCGGTGGCCCGGTGCAGCGGCGGCGAGAGCAGGACGGCACCCTCGACGCTGGGGTCCAGGCCGTGCATCAGGGCCAGCTCGGTGCCGAACGACCAGCCGACCAGCCACGGGTGCGGCAGGTCCCGGAACTCCGCGAGCTCGATCGCCGCGTGCACGTCGAACCTCTCCGCCCGTCCCTCGTCGAACGCGCCCCCGCTGGTGCCGCGCGGGCTCGACGTGCCGCGGGTGTTGAACCGCAGCACGGCCAGGTCCGCCAGGGCCGGGAGCCGCCACGCGGCCTTGCGCAGGACGTGCGAGTCCATGTAGCCGCCGTGCGTGGGCAGCGGGTGCAGCGTGACGAGGGTCGCCGCGGGCGTCTTCGGCGTGCCGTCCGGCTGGACCGGGAGGGCGAGCTCGCCGACCAGCGTCAGGCCGTCGGCGGTGTGCAGCTCGACGTCCTCGCGGTGCGCGGGCAGCACGGTGAGCGAGCGGATCGTGGTGGGCGCGGCGTCGGTGGTCATCGCCGTCGAGGGTAGTCCGGACCCCGCCCGGACCCCACCGGTCAGCGCCGGGTCGGACGGCGGCGGGCCCGCGCGGACCAGCAGGTGGCGTGCCAGTGGCGGCGGTCGGCGACCGCGGCCTCCGGACCGAACAGCCCGTCGGACGCCCAGGCGACGACGTGCGGCGTGCCGGGCGCGATCTCCTGGTCGCAGCCGGGGCAGCGGTAGGTGCGCTCCGACCCGGCCACCCGCTGCACGGTCCACGTCCCGTCGGCGGCGTCCTCGGTCGACCGGCCGCCGCGGACCCGCTCCGTGTCGAGCGGCACGTGCTCCGCGGAGTACGGGCGCTTGCTGGAGCGGCGGCTGGACGGCACGCACCGATTCTCCCGGACGCGCCGGAGGGCGGCCACCGACGCGCGGTGACCGCCCTCCGGGGCGTGCGGGATCAGGACAGCGCGGCGGCCGTCTCCGCCGGCGCGATGGTGCGCGTCGCGATGAGGTCCCGGTACCAGAGCGCCGAGTCCTTCAGGGTGCGCTCGCAGGTGTCGTAGTCGACGCGGACGATGCCGAACCGGCGGTCGTACCCGTAGGCCCACTCGAAGTTGTCCATCAGCGACCACACGAAGTACCCGCGCACGTCGGCGCCGGCGTCCATCGCGGCACCGACCGCGTCGATGTGGTCGTGCAGGTACTCCACGCGGGGCAGGTCGTGCACCCGGCCGTCGGCCGACACCTCGTCGGCGAACGCCGCGCCGTTCTCTGTGACCGCCAGGGGCAGCGAGGGGTAGCGCTCGTGCAGCGAGACCAGCAGCTCCGTGAGGCCGGCGGGCTCGATGTTCCAGCCCATCGCGGTGTGCGGGCCGGGCTGCGGCAGCCACTCGACGTCGTCGCAGCCGACCCACGGGCTGACCTCGGACGACTTGTGGCCGTCGACGCCCGGGCTGCCGTCGCCGACGACCGGCTCGCCCTGCAGGCGCTGGACCCGGCCCGTCGAGTAGTAGTTGACGCCCAGCAGGTCGATCGGCTGGCGGATCAGCTCCAGGTCGCCGTCCTGCACGAAGGACCAGTCGCTGACCGCGGCGGTCTGGGCGAACACCTGCTCGGGGTAGCGGCCCTCGAGCAGCGGCTGCAGGAACACCTCGTTCGCCACGGTGTCGACCTGCTGCTTCGCGGCGACGTCCTCCGGGGCGTCCGACGCCGCGCGGGTGACGTGCAGGTTCAGGGTGATGGACACCTGCGCGGCGTCGCCGAGCACGTCCCGCACGGCCCGGGCCGCGAGCCCGTGGGCGAGGTTGAGGTGGTGCACCGCGGCGAGGGACGCGGCCGGGTCGGTGCGGCCGGGCGCGTGCACGCCGGAGGCGTAGCCCAGGTAGGCCGAGCACCACGGCTCGTTGAGCGTGGTCCACACGGTGACCTTGTCGCCCAGCGCCTCGGCCATGCGGCGCGCGTAGTCGGCGAACCGGTAGGCGGTCTCGCGGTTGGTCCAGCCGCCCGCGTCCTCCAGGGCCTGCGGGAGGTCCCAGTGGTACAGCGTGACGACCGGGGCGATGCCGGCCTCGACCAGCCGGTCGACCAGGTCGACGTAGAAGTCGATGCCCTCCTGGTTGAACTCGCCCGAGCCGGTGGGCTGCACGCGCGGCCAGGCGATCGACAGGCGGTAGGCCTGGAGGCCGAGACCCTGCATGAGGGCGACGTCCTCGGGCACGCGGTGGTAGTGGTCGGCGGCGACCGCGCCGGTGTCGCCGTTGAGCACGGCGCCGGGCTGCGCGGAGAACGTGTCCCAGATGGACGGGCCGCGGCCGCCCTCGGTCGCGGCACCCTCGATCTGGTACGAGGCGGTGGCCGACCCCCACAGGAAGTCGGCGGGGAACTGGCGTCCGGACGGACGGGACGTGGTCATGGGGTTCCTCGGGGCTGTCGGTAGGACGGGACGACACTGTCGAATCGATACGATACACGAGCGTGGAAGCGCTCCCGCACGGCTTCCTGCGCGGGCGGCCTGTGCGCCTCCCTGCACGCCTCCTCAGGCCTCCGCCCCCGAGACTGCAGCAGGCGGGGGGTTCGAGCGCGTCGAACCGCCCGGCTGCTGCAGTCTCGGCGCCGGCTCGCCGGGGGTGGGGGCGAGGGGGGGGCGCCGGGGGGGGCCGGGGCGGCCAGGGGGGCGGCCGCCTCCGCCGTGGCGCCCTCCGCGGCGACCGGGGCGCCCAGCCCGTCCGCGACCGACCACGCCGCGGGCACCGCGCCGCTCGCCTCGACCAGGACCGTGCCGCCGGCGCGGGTCACGTGGAACACCGCGTCGCCGCGAGCGCCCGCGACCGTCACGACGCGCTCGTCGCCGTCGCCCAGGCCGAACACCCGCAGCGTGACGCCCTCCGTGTGGTCGTAGTCCGGCCGGTCGGTCCGCGCGCCGACCGGGAGCACCGTCCCGGGCCGCGCGAGCAGCGGCAGCGAGTCGAACCCGTGGGTCTGCGTGTACCAGCGCGGGCCGGACAGCGTGGACCCGTCGAGCAGCGACGTCCACTCCCCCTCGGGCACGTAGACCTCGACCGTGCCGTCCGCCGAGAACACCGGCGCCACCAGCAGCGACCCGCCCAGCATGTACTGGGTGTCGACCGTCGCGGCGCCCGGCTCGTCGGGGAACTCCACGACCATCGGCCGCATCGCGGGCAGGCCGTCGGTGTGCGCCTCGCGCCCGACCGCCGACAGGTACGGCATGAGCGACAGCTTCAGCTCGGTGAACCGGCGCGTGACGTCCACGGACTCCTCGTCGAACGCCCACGGCACCCGGTACGACGACGACCCGTGCAGCCGCGAGTGCGACGAGAGCAGGCCGAACGCGAGCCACCGCTTGAACACGGCGGCGTCGGGCGTGCCCTCGAACCCGCCGATGTCGTGCGACCAGAACCCGAACCCCGACGACGCGAGCGACAGCCCGCCGCGCAGGGACTCGGCCATCGAGACGAACGTGGACTCGCAGTCGCCGCCCCAGTGCACGGGGAACTGCTGGCCGCCGGCCGTCGCGGAGCGCGCGAACAGCACGGCCTCGCCCTCGCCGCGGACCTCCTTCAGCAGCTCGAAGACCGCCTTGTTGTACAGGTGCGTGTAGTAGTTGTGCATCCGCTCGGGGTCGGAGCCGTCGTGCCACACGACGTCGGTGGGGATCCGCTCGCCGAAGTCGGTCTTGAACGCGTCGACCCCCATGTCCAGCAGCTCGCGGAGCTTGCCCTGGTACCAGGCGGTGGCGTCGGGGTTCGTGAAGTCGACGAGCGCCATGCCCGCCTGCCACAGGTCCCACTGCCACACCGAGCCGTCCGCGCGCTTCACGAGGTAGCCGAGCTCGCGGCCCTCCTCGAACAGGTGCGAGCGCTGCGCGATGTACGGGTTGATCCACACGCACACCTGCAGGCCGCGGTCGTGCAGCCGGGCGAGCATGCCCTTCGGGTCCGGGAACGTCGCCGGGTCCCAGACGAAGTCGCACCAGTGGAACCGGCGCATCCAGAAGCAGTCGAAGTGGAAGACCGACAGCGGCAGCCCCCGGTCGGCCATGCCGTCGATGAACGACATGACCGTGTCCTCGTCGTAGTCCGTCGTGAACGACGTGGACAGCCACAGCCCGTAGGACCAGTCCGGCACGCGCGCCGGCCGGCCGGTCAGCGCGGTGTAGCGGCGCAGCACGTCCTTCGGCGTCGGGCCCGCGATGACGAGGTACCGCAGCCGCTCCCCCTCGACGCTGAACTGCGTGCGGGACACGACCTCGGACCCGATCTCGAACGACACGTGGCCGGGGTGGTCGACGAACACGCCGTACCCGGCGTCGGTCAGGTAGAACGGCACGCTCTTGTACGCCTGCTCGGAGGCGGTGCCGCCGTCGGCGTTCCAGACCTCGACCGTCTGGCCGTTCTTGACGAACGGCGTGAACCGCTCGCCCAGCCCGTACACGTGGTCGGCGACGCCGAGCCCGAGCTGCTCGCGCACGAAGTGCCGGCCCTCGGCGTCGGTGACCACGCCGACGCCGCGGGACGTCGCCCCGGTGACGTGCCGGCCGTCGACCTCGACGTCCAGCGCCCACTCCCCCGACGTCGCGACGCGCGCGGTGAGGTTGCCGGTGGTGAGGGTCGCCCGCGGGTCCTCGGCCGTCGGCCCGGTGACGGTCACGTCGGGGCGGTTGCCCGCGAGCGCGAACGCCGGCCCGGGATCGACCCCGCCGCGGTGGTGCTCGATGGTCACGCCGAGCACCCCCTCGGCCGGGGAGTCGAGCGTGAACGTGATCAGGGGGCTGTTCAGCGTGTCGCCGCGGGTCTCGAGGCGGCCGGTGCCCGCGTAGGCGGTCAGGGACCGCTCGCCGAGCACGACCTCGTCGACCGCGCGGGGCCGCAGGACCGTGACCCCGGGCAGGTTCTGCCAGTAGCCGTCGGTGAACTTCATGTGGTGGTACCCGTCCTACTTGACCGCGCCCGCGGTGATCCCGCGGGTGAGCGTGCGCTGGAAGATGAGGAAGAAGACGATCGCCGGGATCATCGACACGAGGGCGCCCGCGTTGGTCGTGGGGGCGTCCATCATCCGGTCGCCCTGCAGCGACGCGAGGGCCACGGGGATCGTCTGGGTGGCGTTCGTGGTCAGCATGACCAGCGGGATGAAGAACTCGTTCCAGGTCCAGATGAAGAAGAAGATCACCAGGACCGACAGCGTCGGCCGGACGACCGGGAACACGATGCTCCACAGCGTGCGCCACCGGCCCGCGCCGTCGAGCGCCGAGGCCTCGAGCAGCGCCTTCGGGAACGTCCCGAGCACCGACGACAGCAGGTACGTGCCGAACGCCGACTGGATGACGGTGAAGATGATGATCACCGACCACTGGTTGTTGGACAGGCCGACCTCCTGCGCCATCTGGAACAGCGGGTAGACCAGCACCTCCTGCGGCAGCATGTTCGCGAGCAGGAACAGCGTGACGATCGACATCCGGCCCTTCACCTTGCCGACGCCCAGCGCGTACGCGCTGAACAGCGACAGCCCGGTGCCGAAGATCGCGACCGTGGCGGAGATCCAGATGGAGTTGACCAGCTTCTCCGGGAAGTTCACGCGCTCCCAGAAGTTCCGCAGGCCCTCGGTGTAGAGCTCGACCGGCCAGCTGAGCGGGCCGTTCTGCGAGTAGTCCGCCGGCGCCTTGAACGCGTTGAGCACCATGATCACGAACGGCACGAGCATGACGGCCGCGACCAGCACGGCGCCGGCGAGCACGAACCAGCGGGCGGTGCCGCGGCGGTGCCGTCGGTCGGCGTCGGTGGCCTTGGCGGGGGCGGGCGGCTTGCGCGACCCCACCGCCCGCGGGGGCAGCGTCTCGATCGGGGCAGCCATCAGCGACCCTCCTCCTCACGGCGGGCGCTGCGGGCCTGCAGCACCATGATGGCGACGGCGATCAGGATGATGAGCACCGTCAGGACGTTCGCGATCGCGGCGCCGTAGCCGACCTTCGACTTGTCGAAGAAGTTCAGGTACGAGTAGTAGCTCGGCACCAGGGTCGAGGACTCCGGGCCGCCGCGGGTCAGCACGTAGATGGGGCCGAACACCTTGAGCGCGGCCACGGTGCAGGTCAGGGTGATGACGAACGTCTCGGGCTTGATCTGCGGGAGCGTGATCGCCCGGAACCGGTGCCACCAGCCCGCGCCGTCCAGCTCCGCGGCCTCGTACAGCTCCGGGTCGACCCGCTGGAGGGCCGACATGAAGATGACGACCGGGTAGCCGATCTGGATCCAGATCAGCACGACCATCACGGTCGGCAGCGCGGTGTCGGTCGACCCCAGCCAGTTCGGCGGGTTCGCGACGCCGATCTCCCGCAGGATCACGTTCACCGCGCCGGTCTGGGAGTTGAGGATCCAGTTCCACAGCACGCCGGCGACGGCGACGGGCAGGATCTGCGGCAGGTAGTACGTGGCGCGCAGCACCGAGGCCACGCGCGGGCCGAACCGCTTGCCCAGGACGTCGAACAGCGTCGTCGCGAGCAGCAGGCCGATCAGCGTCGGCACCACCACCATCGCGATGATCATCGCGATCGAGTTCCGGAACGACGTCCAGAACTGCTCGTCGGCCAGCAGGTCGGTGTAGTTGCCGAGCCCGTACCAGCGCAGCGGGGCGTTCCCGCCCTTCCACTTGTGCAGGCTGTAGTAGATGTTCATCCCGAACGGGATCAGGATGACGACGGTGAACGCGATCAGCCCGGGCAGCAGGTAGGGCAGGTACCCCAGCCGCTCCCGCGAGCGGCGCGGGCGGCGCGGGGTGCGTCCGGCCCGCGTGGCCGCGGGCGGCGCGGTGCGGTCGACGGTGGTCATGCGGCTCCTCGAGGTTCGTCCGGGGTGCCCGGCCGGCGACGCGGGTCGCGCCGCCGGCCGGGCGGGGTGCGAGGGTCAGCCCTCGAGCAGGTCCGTCTTGCCGTCCTCGTAGGCGGACGACAGGCCGTCCAGCACCTCGGAGGGGGTCTTGGACTGGTTGACCAGCGACTGGAGCTCGCTGACGATCACGTCGTAGTAGCCCGGGACCGGCCAGTCGGGGTAGTACGCGAGGCCGTCCTCGTCGAGGATCGCCTCGAAGTTCTCCGTCATCTCCTTGGTCTTCTCGTCCGTGATGGTCGAGGAGTCACCGGCGACCGGCAGACCGCCGGCCTGGCCGAGGATCTCCTGCACCTCCGGGCGCAGGGTGATGTCGATGAACTCGTACGCCAGGTCCTTCGCCGTCGCGTTCTCCGGGACGACCCAGAGGTTGCCGGACGAGCCCGGGTGCATCGTGTTCTCGGGGAACAGCGTCTGGCCCCAGGTGAACGGGATCTCCTCGGCCAGGCGGCCGAACCACCAGGAGCCGGAGACCATCAGCGGGTAGGTGCCGTTGATGAACGAGACGCCCATGTCCTCGGCGGTCAGGGCCGCCGAGTCCGACGCGATGTAGCCGGCCTTGACCCACTCGTCGAGCTTCTCGGTGGCCTGCGTGAACGCCTCGTTCTGGAAGTCCACGTCGGCGTTGAACAGCTGGTAGTCGTCGATCAGGTCGCGGTCGGCGTAGTGCAGCACCAGCTCGTACCAGAGCTGGCCCATCGGGTACTCGGCGCCGGCCTCGGCCAGCGGCGTGACGCCGTTGTCCTTGAAGGTCTTCAGCGCCGCCTCGAACTCGTCGAACGTCGTCGGCACCGCGATGCCGTACTGGTCCAGCATGTCCTGGTTGTAGTAGACGCCCACGAACTCGCCGTAGTTGGGGACGCCGTACCAGTCGCCCGAGCCCATGAGGCCCTGCTCGTCGTACGTCGCGGTCGTCTGGATGGACGCGGGGAGCGTCTCGTCCCAGCCGCGGGACTCGGCCTCCTCCGTCAGCGGGGTCAGCAGGCCCTGCGACGCGAGCTGCCCGGCCGTGGCGTTGCCCTTGTTGTACTCCATGACGTCCGGCACGTCGTCGCCGGTGAGGAAGATCTTGGCGTTCTTCTGGATCTGCTCGAACGTCTGGTTCTCGACGACGACGTCGACGTCCGGGTTCTCGTCCTCGAAGATCTCGATGGCCTTGGCCCACGCCTGGCCCATCGCCGAGTCCTCGTTCTCGTAGTGCCAGATGGTCAGCGTGTCGGCATCCCCGCCGCCGCTGCTCCCGCTGTCCCCACCGCACGCCGCCAGGGCCAGCGGTAGAGCGAGCACCAGGGCGCCCGCCAGGTACCTCCTGCGCTGAACTGCCATCACACGTCCTCCTCGTCGAGTTCCTGCTGTGCTGTCTCGGGCCGGCGGGTGCCGGTCGCCGTGTCGTGCTGTCTAGGTGGCGGCGCCCGCGCGGACGGGGGCCGGTCCGGTGCTGCCGCAGTCCACGAGCCGGCACGGCACCAGCGCGGGCGGCGGCGTGCGGCCGTCGTCCAGCAGGGCGAGCAGCGCGTCGACGCCCGCCGCGCCGAGCCGGGCGCCCGGGGCGTGCATGGTGGTCAGCGGCGGGACGGTCTGCCCCGCGACCGCCGGGGACGACACGACCGCCAGGACGGACAGGCCGTCCGGGACCGCGACGCCCCGGGCGGCGAGCTCCGCGACGACGCCGAACGTGGCGTCCTCGTTCATCGTGATGACGGCCGTGGGGCGGTCGCCGGAGTCGAGCAGCCCGGCCAGGGCGGCGCGCCCGCCCGGGACCGACTCCTCGGCGTGCACCTGCACGGGAGTCAGACCCCGGTCCGCCATCGCCCGCTCGTACGCCGCCGACGCCCGCACCGTGGGGCCGTGGCCCTCGGCGACGCGGTGGGCGGCGTGGTTGACGAACGCGATGCGGCGGTGCCCGAGGCCTGCCAGGTGCGCGACCGCCTCGTCCAGCGTGGCCGCGAAGTCCACGTCCACGCTGGGCAGGTCGGCGTCGTCGGCGGTCCGGCCGATCAGCGCGACCGGGACGCCCGCCGCGCGGAGGGCACGCACCCGCGCGTCGTCCAGGTGCACCTCCATGAGGAGCACGCCGTCCGCGAGTCCCTGCCGGGCGACCTCGACGATCCCCTCGGCGTCGTCCACCGCGAACGGCCAGAGCACCAGCTGGTACCCCCGCTGCTGGGCGACCTCCGCCGCGCCGAGCACGAACTCCGCCGACGTGCGGCTCAGGCCGGCGTCCCCCACGGGGTAGGTGAGCGCCAGCACGCGGCTGCGGCGGGAGGCCAGGCCGCGGGCGAGGGCGTTCGGCCGGTAGCCGAGCTCGTCCATCGCCGCCGTGACGCGGGCACGGGTCGTCGCGGCGACCGGGCGGGCGCCGGTGAGCGAGGCCGAGACGGTCGAGAGGGCGACGCCGGCGCGACGGGCCACGTCCTGCATGGTCACCATCCCCTCGCCCTCCTCCTCGACGGCCGTCGCGACACCTCGTCGATGGGGTGTCGAAGCGCTTCGCGCGCCGCCACTGTAGGACGGCTCGGTGCATGGCGTCCAGACCCGGAGATATCGAATCGGTCACGGCGTTCGTCGAAGCGGTTCGATACTATGTCACGACGCGCCCGGCGTGTCCACCCGTGTGATCGGGCGGCGGCCTCCCCGCGACCCTCCGTCGGAGCGCGTCGCGCGAGACGCGATCGTCGAAGCGTTTGCACACGTCAGGACCGTTCCGGACGCCCGGTGCGCCCGTCGCGCCGGGGGCGGAACCGGCCCGGCTCGCGCCTGCGTGCCGGCGGGTCCCGCCTCCCGGCGCGTCCAGGCCCCGGACCTGCGCCGACGCGGGCGCACGCGCTACTACCCTGGGCGGATGGCGACCATCGGCGACGTGGCCCGGGCGGCGGGCGTCTCGGTGTCGACCGTGAGCTACGTGCTCAGCGGCAAGCGCACCATCTCCGCCCCCACCCGCGACCGCGTGCAGCGCGCCGTCGCGGACCTCGGCTACCGCCCGCACGCCGGCGCACGGGCGCTCGCGTCGAGCCGGAGCAACGTGATCGCCCTCATGGTGCCGTTCCGGCCGGGCATCAACGTGCAGATCATCATGCAGTTCGTCGGCGGCGTGGTGACGACCGCCCGGGAGCACGACCACGACGTGCTGGTGCTCACGCAGGACGACCCGCAGGGCATGACCCGGGTCGCCGCGAGCTCGACGGCGGACGCGCTGATCGTCATGGACATCGAGGCCGACGACGCCCGGCTGCCCGCCCTGCGGGCGCTGACCCTGCCGAGCATCCTCATCGGCGTGCCGGACGACACCACCGGCCTCAGCTGCGTGGACCTGGACTTCGACGGCGCCGGACGCCTCGCGGTCCGGGAGCTCGCGCGGCACGGCCACGCGCGCCTCGCGCTCGTCGGGGCCTCCCAGGACCGGCTCGACCACCGCGCGAACTACGCCGTGCGCATGCGGCACGGCGTGCTCGACCAGGCGGCGACGAGCGGCGTCGAGGCCGTCGTCGTCCCCGCGGACCCGACGTTCACCGGCGGCGCGCTCGCGATGGACCGGGTGCTCGACGAGCACCCCGGGACCACCGGCCTGGTCGTGCACAACGAGGCAGCGCTCGGCGGCGTGCTCGCGCGCGCCGCGGAGCGGGGGCTGCGGGTGCCCGAGGACCTGTCCGTCGTGGCGGTCAGCCCGGCGGACATCGCCGCCGCGCTGCCCGTGCCGGTGTCGACCATCGAGGTGCCGGGCGAGCGCATCGGCCGGATCGCGGTCGAGATGGTGATGGCGCGCCTGGGCGGCGAGGACCTGGCGGAGACCCGCCTGGTCGGGCCCGCGTACACGGACCACGGGAGCGTCACGACGCCCCGGTCGTGACGCCGACCGGCACGGACCGCCGGTGCGGCCCGGCGGTCCGGGCGGCTCAGTCCGTGACGAGCCGCCCCGCCCGGTAGACCGCCACGGGCGCGAGGTCCTGGTCCGTGACCACCACGTCGGCGCGACGGCCCACGGCCAGCGCCCCGAGGTCGGGCCGCCCGAGCACCTCGGCGGGGGTGGTCGCGGCGGCGCGCACGGCGGCGACGATCCCGATGCCCGACCCCACCACGGTCCGCACCACGTCGAGCAGGTGCGCGGTGCCGCCGGCGATCGCCCCGGCGGCGCCGTCGTCCTCGAGGATCCGCGCGACGCCGTCACCGACCCGCACCGCCATCGGGCCGAGGCGGTAGTCGCCGTCGGCCATGCCCGCCGCGGCCATCGCGTCGGTCACCAGCGCGATCGAGCCCGGCCCGACCAGGTCGAAGACCGCCCGCACGGTGCCGTCCGCGAGGTGCGTGCCGTCCGCGACGAGCTCCACCACGAGGTCCCCGCGCGCGGCGGCGGCGAGGCACGCCGCGATCGGGCCCGGGTCCCGGTGGTGCAGCGGGCGCATCCCGTTGAACAGGTGGGTCGCGGTGGGGCGCGGCGAGCGACCGCGGCCGCCCCCGCCGCCGGCCGCGGCGCTGCGCCGGCCGCCCGCGAGCAGGGCCCGGGTGCGCGCCACCGCGGCGTCGACCTGCTCGGACGACGCGTCGGTGTGGCCGACCGACGGCACCGCGCCGCTGCGCACGAGCGCCGCCAGCACGTCGTCGCCCCCGGTGCCGGGCCCGTCCGCCCCGCCGTGCCCGTCGGCGACGCCCGGCACCTCCGGCGCGACGGTCATCGTGACGAGGTGACCGCGCGCGGCGGCCGCGAGGTCGGCGACCAGGCCGGGGTCGCCCGCGAGCATGTCCGCCGGGTTCTGCGCGCCGCACCGGTCGACCGACAGGAACGGCCCCTCCGAGTGGATGCCGACGAGGTCGCCCGACTCGACGAGGTCCGCGAGCAGCGCGGCCCGCGACAGCAGCACGTCGCGGGGCGCCGTCACCAGGGAGGCCACCAGGCTGGTCGTCCCGTGCCGCAGGTGCTCCCGGGCCGCGACCAGCGCGTCCTCGCGGGTCGTCGCGTCCGGGAAGCTGGCCCCGCCGCCGCCGTGGTCGTGCAGGTCGACGAGCCCCGGCAGCAGCGTGGTCCCGGGCGCCGGGTCGGTGGGCAGGTCGTCGGCCCACGTGCCGGGCAGCTGGGAGGCGGGACCGACCCAGGCGATCCGTCCCTGCGACAGGACCACGGCCCCGTCGGGCACGACCTCCGTCGGCGTCACCACCTCCCCGCGCAGCACGAGGTCGGCGGCGGGGCTCTGAGCGCGGGTCACCCGCCCATTCTGGCCCACGGGACGCCCTCATCGGCCGCACCTCGCACCCTGAGTGGACGGTTCGAGCGGACACGCCGTCGGCGCGTCGGTCGGGACGTCCCACCCGAGCGGTCCGCGCCGCGGGACGGGGCGTCAGAACAGGCGGGAGTCCACGTCGTCGACGCCGCGCATCGCCTCGTAGTCCAGGACCAGGCAGGCGATCCCGCGGTCGGTCGCCAGGACGCGCGCCTGCGGCTTGATCTCCTGCGCCGCGAACACCCCGCGCACCGGTGCGAGCAGCGGGTCGCGGTTGAGCAGCTCCAGGTACCGGGTCAGCTGCTCGACGCCGTCGATGTCGCCCCGGCGCTTGATCTCGACCGCCACGGTCACGCCGGAGGCGTCCTTCGCCAGGATGTCGACCGGCCCGATCGCCGTCGGGTACTCGCGCCGCACCAGGGTGTGCCCGGAGCCGAGGACGTCGATCTGCGCGGCCATCAGCTCCTGCAGGTGCGCCTCGACGCCGTCCTTGACCAGCCCCGGGTCGACGCCCAGGTCGTGCTCGGAGTCGTGCAGCACCTCGTGCAGCTCGATCACGAGCCGGTCGTCGCTCTTCGTGTGCTGCACGGTCCACACCTGCCGGACGCCGCGCTCCAGGGCCTCCCCCGCGGCGTCCTCGGTGCGCAGGGTGCACGGCGGGCTCATCCAGTTCAGCGGCTTGTACGAGCCGCCGTCCGAGTGCAGCAGCACCGAGCCGTCGGCCTTGACCACGACCAGGCGGGTGGCGAGCGGCAGGTGGGCGTTCAGCCGGCCGCTGTACCGGGCCGAGCAGCGCGCGACGAGCAGGCGCATCGGGATCTCCTTCGCGGCGACGGGTCGCCCGGGCTCGCGCCGCCCGCGAGGGCCCGGGTCAGATGACGGTGTGCGCGACCGGCGGCGCGGCCTCGAGCCAGGACGTCAGCCCGGCGTAGGCCTCGGCGGTCATCAGCAGGTCGACGGACTCGCCGCCGCCCACCTCGCAGCGCACGAGCAGCGGCCCGCGCAGGTCGCCGCCCGGTGCGACCGGCCGCCGCTCGACGACCGCGATCGCCCCGCGGGGCCAGACGTGCTCCGGGCGCGGCGCGAGCGACCGCAGCCGCCACCAGTACAGGTGCCGCGCGCCGTAGTGCGCGATGCCCCGCACCCCGCGCCCGCCCTGCTGCACGGAGCAGCGGAACGAGCCCACCCGCCGCGTGAGCGTGTGCCAGCGGGACACCCCGAGCCCGACCACGACGACCGCAGCCAGGACGAGCAGCAGCGCGACGAGCGCGATCTGGTGCCCGCTCACCGCCGGTCCGTCAGCGGCCGGACGTGCCGGAGGCCACCGCCTCGGCGGCGTCCACGACGACGGTCACCTGGTCGGCGTCGACGGAGAGGAACCCGCCCTCGACCGTCCACCGGTGCACGGCGCCGCCGGCCTCGATCACCCGGACCTCTCCGCGCCGGAGCACGGAGAGGACCGGGGTGTGACCTGCGAGGATGCCGATCTCACCGTCGGAGGCGGGCGCACTGACCTGGCGTGCCTCGCCGGACCAGATGGTGCCGTCGGTGTCGACGAGGTCGACCTCGAGCTGGGCCATGTGGGGGAACCTCCTGCGGTGACGGTGGGACGGCGGACGTGACGCGGGTGGCGTCAGCGTCAGACGCCGTACTCCTTCTGGATGCGGGCCCAGTTGCGCTCGAGGTCCTCGAGCCCGCCGATGTTGAAGAACGCCTGCTCGGCGATGTGGTCGAACTCGCCGTCCGCGATCTTCTTGAACGCCTCGACCGTCTCCGACACCGGGACCGTGGAGCCCACGACGCCGGTGAACTTCTCGGCCATGTAGGTGTTCTGCGAGAGGAACTGCTGGATGCGGCGCGCACGCGCCACGACCGTCTTGTCCTCCTCGGAGAGCTCGTCCACACCGAGGATCGCGATGATGTCCTGCAGCTCCTTGTTGCGCTGCAGGATCGACTTCACGCGGGTGGCGACGTCGTAGTGCTCCTGGCCCACGTACCGCGGGTCGAGGATGCGCGACGTCGACGCCAGCGGGTCCACCGCGGGGTACAGACCGCGCGAGGCGATCTCGCGGGACAGCTCCGTGGTGGCGTCCAGGTGCGCGAACGTCGTGGCCGGGGCCGGGTCGGTGTAGTCGTCGGCGGGCACGTAGATCGCCTGCAGCGAGGTGATCGAGTGGCCGCGCGTCGAGGTGATGCGCTCCTGCAGGAGGCCCATCTCGTCGGCGAGGTTCGGCTGGTAGCCCACCGCGGACGGCATGCGGCCGAGCAGCGTCGACACCTCGGAACCGGCCTGCGTGAACCGGAAGATGTTGTCGATGAACAGCAGCACGTCCTGCTTCTGCACGTCGCGGAAGTACTCCGCCATCGTCAGCGCGGACAGGGCGACGCGCAGACGCGTGCCCGGCGGCTCGTCCATCTGGCCGAAGACGAGGGCGGTCTTGTCGAAGACGCCCGCCTCCTCCATCTCGACGATGAGGTCGTTGCCCTCGCGGGTGCGCTCGCCGACGCCGGCGAACACCGACACGCCGCCGTGGTCCTGGGCGACGCGCTGGATCATCTCCTGGATGAGGACCGTCTTGCCGACGCCCGCACCGCCGAAGAGGCCGATCTTCCCGCCGAGCACGTACGGCGTCAGCAGGTCGATGACCTTGATGCCGGTCTCGAACATCTGGGTCTTCGACTCGAGCTGGTCGAAGGCCGGGGGCTTGCGGTGGATCGGCCAGCGCTCGGTGACCTCGAACTTCTCGCCCTCGGCGAGGTTGAGCACCTCGCCCGTGACGTTGAAGACGTGGCCCTTGGTGATGTCGCCGACCGGGACGCTGATCGGGGCACCGGTGTCGGTGACCTGGGCGCCGCGGACGAGGCCGTCCGTGGGCTTCAGCGCGATGGCGCGGACGAGCGAGTCACCGAGGTGCTGGGCGACCTCGAGCGTCAGCGTGAACGACGCCTCGCCCTCGCCCTGGCCCGACAGGTCGATCGGGACGGTCAGCGCGTTGTAGATCTCCGGGATCTGGTCCGCGGGGAACTCGATGTCCACGACGGGCCCGATCACACGGGCGACGCGGCCCACGCCCGGCGTGCGGGTGGAGTCCTTCGCGTCGACGGTGGTCGCGGTCATGTCTGCCTCGCTTCGGTCGTCCGCCGGAGCCCGGCGGCGTGGTTCTGGGGGACTGCTGGTCAGGAGGCGAGCGCGTCGGCGCCCGACACGATCTCGCTGATCTCCTGGGTGATCTCGGCCTGGCGGGCCTGGTTCGCCAGCCGCGTGTACATGCGGACGAGGTCCTCGGCGTTCTCCGTCGCGGTGTGCATCGCGCGCTGGCGCGCGGCCAGCTCGGACGCCGCGGCCTGCAGCAGGCAGGAGAAGATGCGGCTGCGCACGTAGCGCGGCAGCAGCGCGTCCAGCACCTGGTCCGGGTCCGGCTCGAACTCGTACAGGGGCAGCGCCTCGCCGTTCGACGGGGCCACGCCCTCGACGACCTCGAGCGGCAGCATCCGGATGACCTGCGGGCGCTGGCTCACCATGTTGACGAACTGCGTCGACACGATGTGCAGCTCCCCCACGCCGCCCTGGTCCGCCGGGGCGGCGAAGGCCTCGAGCAGCGTGCTCGCGATCTCCTCCGCTAGGTCGGACGTCGGGGCGTCGGACTGCCCGGTCCACGTCGCCGCGAGCTCGCGGCGACGGAACCGGTAGTAGGCCTCGGCGCGGCGGCCGCTCACGTAGAGGGCGACCTCCTTGCCCTCGCCCTGGAGCCGCTCGACCAGGCGCTCCGTCTCGCGGATGACGGACGCCGAGTAGGCGCCCGCCATGCCGCGGTCCGAGGCGATGAGCAGCACGGCGACCCGCTGGGTGTCCGTGCGCTGCACGAGCAGCGGGTGGGAGATGTCCGAGTGCGTGGCCACGGCCGAGACCGCCCGGGTGATGGCCCGGGCGTACGGCGACGCGGACGCCATCCGCGCACGGGCGCGCCCGATGCGCGACGCGGCGATCAGCTCCTGCGCGCGGAACATCTTCTTCAGCGACTGCGTCGACTTGATCCGCTGCCGGTAGACGCGCTGCTGCCCGGCCATGTCAGCCCTTCTTCTGCCGGACGATCTGCTCCTGCTCGACCGGGGTCTCCTCGTCCGGCTCGCCGGCGCCGACGAGCGGCGTCCCGTCGGCCTTGAGGAAGTTCGAGCGGAACTCGTCCACGGCCTCGGCGAGCTTGGCCTCCAGGTCGTCCCCGAGCTTGCCGGTGTCCGCGATGGACGTCAGCACGTCGGAGTTGCGACGCAGGTGGTCCAGCAGCTCGGTCTCGAACCGGCGGACGTCCTCGATCGGCACGTCGTCCAGCTTGCCCTTGGTGCCGGCCCAGATGGACACGACCTGGTCCTCGACCGGGAACGGCGAGTACTGGGGCTGCTTGAGCAGCTCCATCAGGCGGGCACCCCGGGTCAGCTGCGCGCGGGACGCGGCGTCCAGGTCGGAGGCGAACATGGCGAACGCCTCGAGCGACCGGTACTGCGCGAGGTCGAGCTTCAGCGTGCCGGACACCTGCTTCATCGCCTTGACCTGCGCGGCACCACCGACGCGGGACACCGAGATGCCCACGTCGACGGCGGGGCGCTGGTCGGCGTTGAACAGGTCGGACTGCAGGAAGATCTGCCCGTCCGTGATGGAGATGACGTTGGTCGGGATGTACGCCGAGACGTCGTTGGCCTTGGTCTCGATGAACGGCAGACCGGTCATCGAGCCGCCACCGAGCTCGTCGGACAGCTTCGCGCAACGCTCCAGCAGGCGGGAGTGCAGGTAGAACACGTCGCCCGGGTAGGCCTCGCGGCCCGGCGGGCGGCGCAGGAGCAGCGACACGGCGCGGTACGCCTCGGCCTGCTTCGACAGGTCGTCGAACACGATGAGGACGTGCTTGCCGGCGTACATCCAGTGCTGGCCGATGGCCGAGCCGGTGTACGGCGCCAGGTACTTGAAGCCGGCCGGGTCGGACGCGGGGGCCGCGACGATCGTCGTGTACTCCAGGGCGCCGGCCTCCTCGAGCGCGCCGCGGACGGCGGCGATCGTGGAGCCCTTCTGGCCGATGGCGACGTAGATGCAGCGGACCTGCTGGTCCGGGTCGCCCGTCTCCCAGTTGGCCTTCTGGTTGAGGATCGTGTCGATCGCGATGGCCGTCTTGCCGGTCTGGCGGTCGCCGATGACGAGCTGCCGCTGGCCGCGGCCGATCGGGATCATCGAGTCGATGGCCTTGATGCCGGTCTGCAGCGGCTCGTGCACGCTCTTGCGCGCCATGACGCCGGGCGCCTGGAGCTCGAGCGCGCGGCGGCCCTCGGACTCGATCTCGCCCAGGCCGTCGATCGGCTGGCCCAGCGGGTCGACCACGCGGCCGAGGAACGCGTCGCCGACGGGGACGGACAGGACCTCGCCGGTGCGGCGGACCTCCTGGCCCTCCTCGATGCCGGTGAACTCGCCCAGGACGATGACGCCGATCTCGCGGACGTCCAGGTTCTGCGCGAGACCGAGCGTGCCGTCCTCGAAGCGGAGCAGCTCGTTGGCCATCACACCGGGCAGGCCCTCGACCTGGGCGATCCCGTCGCCGGCGAGGGTGACGCGGCCGACCTCCTCGGCGGCGACGCCGGAAGGCTCGTACGTCGTGACGAAGCTGTCCAGCGCGGCGCGGATGTCCTCCGGCCGGATCTGCAGCTCGCTCATGGCATCTCTCCTGTCGTGTCGCACGCCGGGGGCGTGCGCTCACACGTAGTTCCGGGCTGGGCCGTCGGGCCCGTCAGCTGGCAAGTCGTCGTCGTGCGTCCGCCAGCCGTGCCAGCACGGTCGCGTCGATCACCTCGGGGCCGACCTGCACCCGCAGGCCCCCGAGGACGTGCGGGTCCACCAGGACCTGCACCTGCATCTCCCGCCCGTACGTGCGGGCCAGGATGTCCGCGAGCCGCTGCCGCTGGGCGGTGCCCAGCTCCGCGGCGCTGGTGACGTTGGCCACCGTGCGGCTGCGCCGCTCGGCGATCAGGTCACCCAGGTGGCCGAGCGTGGCGACGTACCGGCGGCCGCGCGGCGCCACGGCGGCCCGGCGCGCGAGCACCTGGGTCGCGGGGGTGCCGCCGCCGGCGAGCAGCCTGTCGACCAGGTCGCCGCGGGCGTGGGCGTGCACCGTGTCCGAGTAGAGCAGGCGGCGCACCTCCCGCTGCCCGGCGAGCGCGCGGCCGATCCGGAAGAGCTCCTCCTGGACCGTGCCGATCGTGCCGTCCGCCTCGGCCGACGCGAGCACGGCCGAGAAGGCCAGGTGCTCGACGGCCTCGGCCAGGTCGGGCTCGGCGGACCAGCGGGCCCGCACGAGCCCCTGCGCGGCCTCGACCACGCGGGGGTCGGCCGCCGACAGCAGCCGCGCGACCAGCGTGGCCTTGGCCTCGGCGTCGGCCGACGGGTCGGTCAGGGTGCGCCGCAGCGAGCCGGACGAGTCCAGCGCGTCGGTCAGCGCGAACAGCTGCTCGCCGAGCAGCCGCCCCTGCGCGCCGGCCTCGCGCAGCACCGGCTCGAACCGGCCCTCCGCGGCGACCAGCGACGCCCGGCTCGTCCCTCGCATCAGTTCCCCTTACCCGCGGTCGCCGTGGTCTGCTCGTCGAGCTCGTCCAGGAACCGCTCGACGACGCGCGAGCGACGCGCCTCGTCCGCGAGCGACTCGCCGACGATCTTCGACGCGAGCTCCGTGGCGAGCGTGCCGACCTCGGTGCGCAGCGAGACGGCCGCCTGCTGGCGCTCCGCCTCGATCTGGCGCTGGGCGTTCTCCGCGATGCGAGCCGCCTCGGCGGTCGCCTTCTCACGGGCCTCCGCGACGATCTGACCGGCCTCGCCGCGCGCGTCCTCGCGGATGCGCGCAGCCTCGGTCCGGGCGTCCTGGAGCTGCTGCTCGTACTCGGCCTTGGCCCGGGCAGCGTCCTCCTGGGCGCTGGCGGCCTTGGCGAGACCGCCCTCGATCTTCTCCGTGCGCTCGTCGAGCACCGCCTGGAACTTCGGCAGCACGAGCTTGTAGAAGACGACGGCGATGACGACCAGGACGACCGTGGACCACAGGATGTCGTAGCCGGCCGGGAGCAGCAGCTGGACGCCCTCGACCTCCTCGGTCTCCGCGGCCAGGATGCTCGCCGCGGGGAGCGCGGCGGTGATCACGAGAAGAGGAAGCCCGTGATGAGGCCGAGGAGGCCGAGCACCTCGACGAAGCCGATGCCGATGAACATGGTGGTGCGCAGCTGGCCGGCGACCTCGGGCTGACGCGCCATGCCCTCGACGGTCTTGCCGATGAGGATGCCGAGGCCGATGCCCGGGCCCAGGACCGCGAGGCCGTAGCCGACGGTGGCGATGTTGCCGGAGACGGCGTTCTCGGCCGCGAGGATGACGCTGGGGTCCGTCAGAAGAGACACGCTTGCTCGTTCCTTCCGTTTGGCCGCCGGCCGGTCGGCCGGCGGTCGTGGGGGCGGGGGTCCGTGAGGACCCCCGGGTGGTGCTGGGTCAGTGCTCCTCTTCGACCGACTGGCTGAGGTAGACAGCCGTCAGGACGACGAAGATGTAGGCCTGCAGCGCGGCGACGAACACCTCGAACAGGGTGATCGCGAAGCCGCCCGCGAGGGTGAGGGCGCCGAACGGCTTGAGGCCGCCGCTCGCCTCGAAGAGCAGGTACTGCGTGGCCGAGAAGCACAGCACGAGCATCAGGTGCCCGGCGACCATGTTGGCCATGAGCCGGATGGCGAGCGTCACGGGCCGCAGAACGAAGACCTGCAGGAACTCCACCGGCGCGAGCAGCCCGTACAGCGGCCACGGGACGCCCGGGGGGAACAGGCTGTTCTTGAGGAACCCGCCGACGCCGTGGGCCTTCACGCCCGCCCCGATGTACATGACGTACACCCAGAGGGCCAGCATGATCGGCAGGCCGATCACCGACGTCCCCGCGATGTTCAGCAGCGGGATCACGCCGGTGATGTTGAAGGCGAGGATCGCGAAGAAGATCGTGGTCAGGAGGGCGACGTACTTGTGCGCCTTCTCCTTGCCGATGATGTCCTCGGCGACGTTCACGCGGACGAAGTCGAGCAGCAGCTCGGCGACGTTCTGGCCGCGGCGCGGCACGAGGCGCGCGCGGCGGGCGGCGATGACCATGACGGTCAGCAGCACGGCGACGGCGACGAAGCGCACGACCTGGATGCGGTTGATCTCGAAGATCGTGCCCTCGAACCAGATGGCCGGCGGGAAGAACTCCGCGATCGACGGCTTGTGGAACCCGGACTCGCCTTCGGCTGCGAGCGGCAGGATCGTCGCAAGGCTGGACAGAGCAGTCTCCTGTAGGTCGAAGGCTCCGGGGACTCGCGCCCCGTTGCACACGGGTCGCGCCACCGGGACCCGGCCGTCGTGGGTGGTTCGGCAGGAAGCCTAACGTACGGAGCGGCTGCCGCCGTCCGGGTCGTCCTGATTCGAGACGGCCCCGGAGGTACCTGCAGGGGACACGTACGGCACCCGCCCGCGCGCCACGGCGCGGTAGTCGAGCAGCGCCGATCCGATGACCGCCACCGCCACCACCACGGCCAGCACGTACCGGTCGTAGAAGTCCATGCCGCGCAGCACCGCCAGCAGCACGACGACCACGACCAGCTTGCCGAGCCAGGTGCCCATGATCACGGCCATCATCGTGCCCGGGGCCGTGCCCGTGGTCTTGAGCATCGACAGCGTGGTCGTGCCGGAGAAGAGCAGGGCGATGGCGGCGCCGATCAGCGCGCCCCACACCCCGGGCAGACCGGCGACCAGGTAGCCGATCGCGACGCCGAGCACGGTCACGCCGGCGACCAGCACGACCATGTCCCGCAGGGCGGTGCGGAAGACGGCGGACACCTCGGGGCTGTCCCCCGCGCGGGGCGTCGGTGCGGCGGTGGGCTCGGTCATCGGTGGTCCGTCCTCGGGTCGGCGTCGTTCAGGGCGGTCAGCGGCGCGCCGGTCCCGTGCCACGCCCGGCGGTGCGGGTCGGCGGCGTGCCGGGCGGGCGCGCGGTGGTCGGCGCGGGCGTGCGCGTCGTGCGGGCGGCGGGGGGGCTCGGCCGGTGAGGCGGCGGTGGTCGGGGCGGCCGCGGGCGCTGCGGGCCGCGGCGGGCCGGCGTCCCCGCCGCCCCCGGCCGTCCCGGTGCGGCCCGTGCTGCCCGGCGTGGCGCGGCCGCGCAGGGGGCCGAGCGTGAGCGCCAGGGCGGCGAGCACCCCGACGGCGAGGCCGACGAGCACCGCGGTCGTGGAGAACCACACGAGGGCGACCGCCGCCCCGGTGAACACGAAGGTCCAGACGTACAGGATGATCACGGCGCGCCGGTGCGAGTGCCCCAGGGCGAGCATCCGGTGGTGCAGGTGCATCCGGTCCGGGTGGAACGGGGACTTGCCCGTCCCGACGCGCCGGACGACCGCCAGGCCCATGTCGAGCAGCGGCAGCAGCAGCACGGCCAGCGGCAGCAGGATCGGCAGGAACGCCGGGAATGACTCCCGGGTCATCGCGGGGTCGATCTGCCCCGTCACCTGGATACCCGCCGCGGCGATCACCAGGCCGATGAGCATCGACCCGGAGTCGCCCATGAAGATCCGGGCGGGGTGGAAGTTGTGCGGCAGGAAGCCCACGCACGCCCCCACCAGCAGCGCGACGACGAGCGTCGCCAGGTTCGAGTAGTCCCCCGGGCTCGCGCCGCGGGTCAGCGCGTACGAGTAAAGGAAGAACCCCGCCCCGCCGATCGCGACCAGCCCGGCCGCCAGCCCGTCCAGGCCGTCGACGAAGTTCACCGCGTTCATCGCGACCACGACGACGAGCACCGTCAGCCCCAGCCAGATGCGGTCCGAGCCCACGATCACGCCGTCGATCGGCAGCTGGTAGAGCTGCACGCCCATCGACGCCATGACGAACGCGGGGAGCACCTGGCCGACCAGCTTGGTCATCCAGTCGAGGTCCCAGATGTCGTCGGCCACGCCGAGCGCGCACACCATCGTGGCAGCGGCGGCGATGCCGATGATCGGGCGCGGGTTGTCGAAGACGTCCTGGAGGAACGGCAGCCGGCTCGCCATCAGCAGCCCGACCATGATCCCGGCCCACATCGCCAGCCCGCCGAGGCGTGGCGTCGGGATCGAGTGCACGTCCCGCGACCGCACCGCCGTGATGGCCCCCCACCGCAGCGCGCACCACCGGGCGACCGGCGTCAGCAGGTAGGTCGCCGCCGCGGCGATCAGCAGGAGCAGGAGGTACGCCCTCACCGGCCGGGGTCACCCACCACCGGCGCGACCTCGCGGAGCCGCTCCAGGCCGATCGCGCCCTGGCGGACCACCCGGAGCTCGTCGCCCGTCGCGTCCACGATCGTCGACGCCACCTGGCCGGGCGTCCGGCCGCCGTCGAGGTAGACCTGCACGCTGTCGCCGAGCTGCTCGTGCGCCTCGGCGACCTCGAGCGCGGAGGGCTGCCCCGTGCGGTTCGCGCTGGAGACCGCCATCGGCCCGGTGCGGGTCAGCAGGGCCAGCGCGACCGGGTGGTCCGGCACCCGCAGGGCCACCGTGCCGTGCGTGTCGCCCAGGTCCCACGCGAGGGAGGGCTGCGCGACGACGATGATCGTCAGCCCGCCGGGCCAGAACGCCTCGGCGAGGTCGCGGGCCGCGGCCGGGACGCCCATCGCGAGGCCGTCCAGGGTGCGCACGTCGGGCATGAGCACCGGCGGGGGCATCTGCCGTCCCCGGCCCTTCGCGGCCAGCAGCGCGGCGACCGCGTCGGGGGTGAAGGCGTCGGCGCCGATCCCGTACACGGTGTCCGTCGGGAGCACCACGAGCCCCCCTCGGGAGACCGTGTGCACGGCGGCGTCGAGGGCGGGGCCCCAGGTCGCGGGGTCGGTGGCGTCCAGCACGCGGTCGGCACTCACGGCTGCGAGTCTTTCACGCCCGGGCGGGGCTCAGGTCGCGGCTCGCCCGCGGGTGCGGGTGCGGTAGCGGCGGCGAGCGGGGCGCCGGGTGCCGGGCGGCGGCGGGCGACGAGCATCCGCGGCCGGCCGGTCAGGTCGGGCCGGCTCTCGATCGCGTCGAACGCCCCGGTCGCCTCGGCGGCGGCGCGGGCCGCCGCGTCCTGGACCTCGGCGTGCTCCATGACGAGGAGCCCGCCGGGCACGAGCAGCCGGGCGGCGGCCGCGAGCACCGCGCGCGGCACCTCCAGGCCGTCGACCCCGCCGCCGTACAGGGCGAGGTCGGGGTCGTGGTCCCGCACCTCCGGGTCGACCGGCACGGCGTCCGGCGGGATGTACGGCGGGTTCGACACGAGGACGTCGACGGTGCCGTCCAGGTCGGCCAGCAGCGCCGGGTCGCGGACGTCGCCCTGCTCGACGCGGAGCGACAGGCTCCCGGCGGCCCCGCTGTTGTGCCGCGTCAGGGCGACCGCCTCGGGCGACGCGTCGACCGCCGCGACGCGGGACCCGGGCACCTCGGTGTCCACCGACAGCGCGATGCCGCCCGCGCCGCAGCACAGGTCCACGACCAGCGGGGACTCCCCCAGCGTCGCCAGCCGCGCGGCCTCGTCGACCGCCACCTGCGCCACGGTCTCGGTCTCGGGGCGGGGCACGAACACGCCCGGCTCGACGCGGAGCGTCAGGTACCGGAACACCGTCGAGCCGACGATGTGCTGCAGGGGCTCCCGCCGGCGCCGCCGGTCCACCAGGCCCGCGAACTCCTCGGTGAACCCGTCCGGCACGGGCGGCGCGAGCACGAGGTCCAGGCGGGGCAGCCCGAGGGCGTACGCGGCCAGGGCGGTCGCGTCGTGCCGCGGCGACCCGACCCCCGCGTCGGCGAGCACCCGGGCCGCGGCGTCGACCAGGGCCCGCATCGTCGGGGCGGCGGTCACGCGCCCGGCTCCCCGGCGCTCGCCAGGCGGGCGGCCTCGTCGGCGTCGATCGCGGACTGCACGACCGGGCCGAGGTCGCCGTCCAGGACGGCGTCCAGGTTGTAGGCCTTGTACCCGGTGCGGTGGTCCGCGATCCGGTTCTCCGGGTAGTTGTAGGTCCGGATCCGCTCCGAGCGGTCCACGGTGCGCACCTGCGACCGCCGGGCCGCGCTCGCCGCCGCGGCGGCCTCCTCCTGGCGGGCCGCCAGCAGCCGGGCGCGGAGCACGCGCATCGCCTGCTCGCGGTTCTGCAGCTGGGACTTCTCGTTCTGCATGGACACGACGATGCCGGTCGGCACGTGGGTGATCCGCACCGCGGAGTCCGTGGTGTTGACCGACTGCCCGCCCGGGCCGGACGAGCGGTAGACGTCGATGCGCAGGTCGTTCGGGTCGATCTCGACCTCGCCGGCGTCCTCCGCCTCGGGGAAGACCAGGACGCCCGCGGCCGACGTGTGGATGCGGCCCTGGGACTCGGTGACGGGCACCCGCTGCACGCGGTGCACGCCGCCCTCGTACTTCAGGCTCGCCCAGACGCCCTCGGCCGGGTCCGTCACGGCCCCGCGCGCCTTCACGGCGACCTGCACGTCCTTGTACCCGCCGAGGTCGGACGCCGTCGACTCCAGCGTCTCGGTCCGCCAGCCGCGCCGCTCCGCGTAGCGGAGGTACATCCGCAGCAGGTCGGCGGCGAACAGGGCGGACTCCTCGCCGCCCTCCCCCGCCTTGATCTCGAGGATCACGTCGCGGGCGTCGTCGGGGTCGCGCGGGACCAGGACGCGGCGCAGCTTCTCGGCCGCGTGCTCCTCCGCCTCGGCGAGCACAGGGAGCTCGGCCGCGAACGCGGCGTCGTCCTGCGCGAGCTCGCGCGCGTCGGCGAGGTCCTCCGCGGCGGCCCGCCACGCGCCGTGCGCCTGCGCGACCCGGCCGAGCTCGGCGTACCGGCGGCCCAGGTTCCGGGCGAGCGCCTGGTCGGCGTGCACCGCCGGGTCCGAGAGCTGCTTCTCGATCCGGGCGTGCTCGTCCAGCAGCGGGCGTGCGGCCACGAACGGGTCGGTCATCGCTGTCTCCTCGGGCGCTGCGGACGGGTTCCGGGCGACCCGTCAGCTGCGTCGGCCGGGGCCCGGACATGCGAAGACGCCGGTGACCGCGGCCCGCGAGGGGCCGACGGTCACCGGCGTCGAAGTCGCTAGTTGGCCGAGCGCTTGCCGTAGCGCGCCTCGAACCGGGCCACGCGGCCACCGGTGTCGAGGATCTTCTGCTTGCCCGTGTAGAACGGGTGGCAGGCGCTGCACACGTCGGCCCGGATCTCACCGGAGGTCGAGGTGGAGCGCGTGGTGAACGTGTTGCCACAGGTGCAGGTCACCTGGGTCACCACGTACTCGGGGTGGATGTCAGTCTTCACAGGTGTTCTCCTCGGGTTGGGCCTCCGGGTCGTGCGCGCGAGCCGCGCACGTGAACCGCAGACCGACGGAACAGTCTGCCAGAACAGCGGCCGGGGCGGAAATCTTCCCGCCGCCTACGATGAGGGCATGCTTCGCATCGGCCTGGTGATCGACGACGGCCTCGACCGCCCCGACGGGGTGCAGCAGATCGTCCTCACCCTCGGCCGCCGGCTCACGGCGCTCGGCCACGAGGTGCACTACCTCACCTCCACCACGACGCGGACGGACCTGCCGAACCTCCACGTGCTCGGCCGCACCGTCGGCGTGAAGTTCAACGGCAACCGCCTGGGGACGCCGCTGCCCGCGTCCCGGGCGGGCATCCGGGCGCTGCTCGACGCCGTGCCGTTCGACGTCCTGCACGTGACCATGCCGTACAGCCCGGTGCTCGCCGGGCGGGTCGTGTCCGCCGCGCGCCCGGGCACGGCCGTCGTCGGGCACTTCGTCATCTACCCGCAGGACGCCGCGACGCGCTGGGGCATCCGCGCGCTCGGCCTGCTGGAGCGCCGGCGGCTGCGGCGGTTCGACGCGATCAGCGCCCTGTCGTCCGCCGCCGCCGAGTCGGTCCGGGAGGCCTACGGGCGCGAGGTGCCCGTCATCGGCGGCCCCGTCGAGCTGCCCGCCGAGCACGTCGCCCCCGCACCCCGGCCGGACGACGCGCCGGTGCGGATCGTCTTCCTCGGGCGCCTCGTCGAGCGCAAGGGGCCCCGCGAGCTGCTCGCCGCCGTCGCCGCCATGCCCCGCACCCAGCGGCCGTGGACGCTGACGCTCGCCGGGCGCGGCCCGCTGCTGGACGAGCTGCGCGACCGGGCCCGCGCCGCCGGGCTGGCCGACCGCGTCGACTTCCCCGGTTTCGTGGCCGAGGAGGACAAGGCGGCGCTGCTCGCCGGCGCGGACGTCGTCGCCCTGCCGTCCACCGGCGGAGAGAGCTTCGGGATGTCCGTGGTCGAGGCGCTCGCCGACGCCGGCGGTGTCGTGCTCGCCGGGGACAACCCGGGCTACCGCACCCCGATGGCGGGGCTGGAGCCGCAGCTCGTCGACCCCCGGGACACCCCGGCGTTCGCGCGGACGCTGGCGCGCTGGGTCGACGACCCGGCGGCCCGGCGGGCGGCGACGGGGCCGCAGCGCGTCGCGGCGCAGCGGTTCGAGGCCGGGGAGATCACCCGGCAGACGCTCGCCTGGTACGAGGACGCGCTCTCCGCCCGCCGGGGCGCCCGCACCCCCGGCGCCTGAGGCGCTCCACAGCCCGCCGGACGCGCAGCGGGGCGGCACCCCCGCGAGGGAGTGCCGCCCCGCGACGCACCGTGGCGTCAGTCGTCGTTCTTGCCGCCCATGCCCGGGGTCGTCTTCTGCACCTGGAGCAGGAACTCCACGTTCGACTTCGTCTCGCGGAGCTTGCCGAGCAGCAGCTCGATCGACTGCTGCTGGTCGAGCGCGCCCATGACGCGGCGGAGCTTCCAGACGATCTTGAGCTCGTCCGGCGCGATGAGGATCTCCTCGCGCCGCGTGCCGGAGGCGTTGACGTCCACGGCCGGGAAGATGCGCTTGTCCGCGAGCGAGCGGGAGAGCCGGAGCTCCATGTTCCCGGTGCCCTTGAACTCCTCGAAGATGACCTCGTCCATCTTGGAGCCGGTCTCCACCAGCGCCGAGGCGAGGATCGTCAGCGAGCCGCCGTTCTCGATGTTGCGGGCCGCGCCGAAGAACCGCTTGGGCGGGTAGAGCGCCGAGGCGTCGACACCACCCGAGAGGATGCGCCCGGAGGCCGGGGCCGCCAGGTTGTACGCGCGGGACAGCCGGGTCAGCGAGTCGAGCAGCACCACGACGTCCTGGCCGAGCTCGACCAGGCGCTTGGCCCGCTCGATGGCGAGCTCCGCGACCATGGTGTGGTCCGAGGCGGGGCGGTCGAAGGTCGAGGCGATGACCTCGCCCTTCACGGTCCGCTCCATGTCGGTGACCTCCTCGGGGCGCTCGTCGACGAGCACGACCATGAGGTGGACCTCGGGGTTGTTCGCGGTGATCGCGTTCGCGATCTGCTGCATGATGATCGTCTTGCCGGCCTTCGGCGGCGCGACGATGAGGCCGCGCTGGCCCTTGCCGATCGGGGCGACGATGTCGATCACCCGCGGCGTCAGCTGGTGCGGGTCGTTCTCGAGCCGCAGGCGGTCCTGCGGGTACAGCGGCGTCAGCTTGGAGAACTCCGGGCGCTGGCGCGCCTGCTCCGGCGACATGCCGTTGACCGTGTCGAGACGCACCAGGGCGTTGGCCTTGTTGGGGCGGTTGCCGCCCTGCTGCGGCTGCGCCTCGCCCTCCCGGGGCGCGCGGACGGCGCCCGTGATGGCGTCACCGCGGCGGAGACCGGCCTTGCGGACCTGGCCGAGCGGCAGGTAGACGTCGGTCGCGCCGGGCAGGTAGCCCGTGGTGCGGACGAACGCGTACGAGTCCAGCACGTCGAGGATGCCGCCGATCGGGACCAGGACGTCGTCCTCGTCCACCTCGACGGGCTCGTACGCGTCGACGTCGGTGCCCCGCGTGCCACGGCCCCGCTTGGTGCGGTCGCGGTCGCGGTACCGGTCGCGGGAGCGCCGGCGGCGGCCGCCGCGCTCGTCGTCCTCGTCCTGCGGAGCGCGGTCCTGCTGCTGGCCGCGGGTCTGCGGCTGCGCGCGGTCCTGCCGCTCCGGCTGCACGGCCGGCTGCTGGCCCTGCTGGCCCCGGTCCTGCTGGCGCTGGCGCTGGCCGTCACGGCCCTCGCGCTCGCCGCGGCCGTCCCGGTCGCCGGCGGTGGTCGGCCCCTCGGGGAGGGTCACGTCGACCGTCGGCGCGCCGGCACCGCGGCCGGCGCGGCGCGAACGGCGCTCACCGGTCACGGAGCCGACGGCCTCGGCCGCACGGGCGGCGCGGTCGTCACGCGGCTCGCCGGTCTGCTGCCCGCCCTGGCGGGAGTCGAGCGCGGCCTCGAGGTTCGCGAGGACGTCGACGGCGCGGCCGCGGGAGTCCCCGGACTCGTCCGCGGCGGGCGCCTCGGAGGCGGCCCGCACGGGGCGGCGGCGCCGCGCACGGGGCTCGTCGCCGGAGGCGTCGGCGGTGGGGGCGGGCTGCTCGGCCGCGGGCAGCTCGGCCTGCGGCGCGGTGTGCTCGGCCGCGGGCGCGTCGGACGGGCCGGCGGCGCGGGACGCGGCGCGACGCGCGGGGCGCTCGCCCCCGCCGTTCCGGGCCTGGATGGCGTCGACCAGATCGCTCTTGCGCATCCGGGACGTGCCCGTCACGCCGAGCTGGGCGGCGAGCGCCTGCAGCTCGGGCATGCGCATCGCGGAGATGGCACCGCCACGGGCTGAGCCGCCGGAGCCGGTGCTCACGGCGGTCTCGATGGTGTCTGTCACGAAGGACCCTTCCCCCTCGTCGGGGACCGCCACCCACCGTCGGGGCGCGGTCCGCGTCCGGTCCCTCGTGGGGGGCCGGTGCGTCGGTGAAGCCGCACGTGTCGCGCTGGAGCGGCGACTCACGTGGGCTGGATCGTTCCCGGTCTCGGATCTCCGGGGACCCGGGCCTTCGCGGGGCGGGGCACCTGAGCGGCGCTGCACCGGAAAAAGGCTGAGCGGATATCAGGACGAGGTCCGGGGAACGGGCTCAGCATAGCACCGGGCCCACCCGTCAGGGCAGCCTCCGCCACGCCGCTCCGGCCGTGTCGATCGCGAGCCGCAGGATGCGCCAGCCGCCCATCGCACCGCCGAACACCTGGTCGAGCGCGGTGTCGGCGTCGGTCGCCGCGGGCGCCCCCTCCGCGGGTTCACCCGCACCGCGGGCCAGCACGAGCACGGTCGGGCCGGCGCCGGACACCACCGCGGGCACGCCGCGGGCGCGCAGCGCGTCGACCAGCGCCATGCTCTCGGCCATCACGGGCCGGCGGTAGCCCTGGTGCAGCCGGTCCTGCGTGGCGGGCAGCAGCAGGTCCGGCCGGCGGCCGAGCGCCTCGACGAGCAGGGCCGCGCGGCCCGCCTGGAACGCGGCGTCCCGGTGCGGGACCGTCTCCGGAAGCACGCCGCGGGCGTGGGACGTGGCGAGCCGGGTCCCGGGGACCACCACGACCGGCGCGATCGTCTCGTGCACCGCCAGGCGGGCGGCGTGCACCGTGCCCGCCGCGTCGTCCGACCACGCGACCGTCGCACCGCCGAGCAGCGCGGGCGCCGCGTTGTCCGGGTGACCCTCCAGCTCCGTGGCGAGCCGCAGCACGACGTCGTCGTCGAGCGACTCGGGCTCCGCGACCAGCGCGCGCGCCGCGAGCAGGCCCGCCACGACGGCGCCGGCCGACGACCCGAGCCCCCGGCCGTGCGGGATCCGGTTGCGGCAGGTCAGGTGCAGGCCCGTCTGCGGCGCGCCCACGTGGTCGAGCGCGTGCCGCAGGGCCCGCACCACCAGGTGGTCGTCCCCGGTGGGGACGTCGTCGGCGCCCTCCCCCACCACGTCGACGACCACGTCGGCGGACCCGAGGGCGCGCACCTCGACGTCGTCGTACAGCGCGAGCGCCAGCCCCAGCGCGTCGAAGCCCGGGCCGAGGTTGGCGCTCGTCGCCGGGACGCGCACCCGCGCCCGGTCGGCTCCCAGTCGCACGGCCGGCTCAGCCGAGGCCGAGGGCCGCGGCGATCTCGACCACGTCGGGCCGCACGCGGGTGGTCTCGACCTCGGTGCCGTCCGCGGTGCGCAGGGCCCACTGGGGGTCCTTGAGGCCGTGGCCGGTGACGGTGACGACGATCCGCGCGCCCGCCGGCACGCGCCCGGCCTCCGCCATCTTGAGGATGCCCGCGACGCCCGCGGCCGACGCCGGCTCGACGAACACGCCGACCTGCGAGGACAGCACGCGGTGCGCGGCGAGGATCTCGTCGTCCGTCACCGCGTCGATGAGCCCGCCCGACAGGTCGCGCGCCGCCTCCGCCTGCGTCCAGGACGCGGGGTTGCCGATCCGGATCGCCGTGGCGATGGTCTCGGGCTCGGTGATCGGGTACCCGCGCACGATCGGCGCGGCGCCGGCCGCCTGGAAGCCCCACATGATCGGCGTGTGCGTGGCGACCGCGCCGTGCTCCGCGCCGGCGTCGAGGCCCGCGTACTCGCGGAAGCCCTTCCAGTACGCGGTGATGTTGCCGGCGTTGCCGACGGGCAGCGCGTGGATGTCGGGGGCGTCGCCCAGGGCGTCGACGATCTCGAACGCGCCGGTCTTCTGGCCCTCGATGCGGTCCGGGTTCACGGAGTTGACCAGCTCCACCGGGTACGCCTCGGCGAGCTTGCGCGCGGCGACCAGGCAGTCGTCGAAGTTGCCGTCGACCTGCAGCAGCCGCGCGCCGTGCGCGACGGCCTGGCTGAGCTTGCCCATCGCGATCTTGCCGTCCGGCACGAGCACCGCGCAGACCATCCCGGCGGCCGTCGCGTACGCCGCGGCCGACGCCGAGGTGTTGCCGGTGGACGCGCACACGACGGCCTTCGCGCCGCGGCCCGCGGCCGCGGACATCGCGGTCGTCATGCCGCGGTCCTTGAAGGACCCGGTCGGGTTCATGCCCTCGACCTTGACGAACACCTCCGCGCCGGTCAGCGCCGAGAGCGCGGGGGCGGGGACGAGCGGCGTGCCGCCCTCGCCGAGCGTCACGACGCGCTCCTGGACGTGCGCCGGCAGGCGGTCCGCGTACTCGCGGATCACGCCGCGCCACTGGTGGGCCATCAGGCTCCCTCGACTCGCAGGACGGACACGACCTGGCGGACGGAGCCGAGGTCGCCGATCGCGGCGACGGTGGCGGCCAGCGCGGCCTCCGGCGCCTCGTGCGTGGTGATGACGAGGCGGGCGACGCCCGGGGCCTCGTCGGTGCTGGTCGCGTCGGCAGGCGACTGCCGCACGGCCTCGATGGAGACCCCGTGCTCCGCGAGCACCGCGGACACCTGGGCCAGCACGCCGGGGCGGTCGTCGACGTCGAGCCGGACCTGGTAGCGGGTGCGCGCCGACTCGGCGGGCAGCACCGGCAGGGCGGCGTACCAGGACTCGGCGGGGCCGCGCCCGCCGTGCACCCGGTGCCGGGCCGCGGACACCACGTCGCCGAGCACCGCCGACGCGGTCGGCGCACCGCCGGCGCCCCGGCCGTAGAACATGAGCTCGCCCGCGGCCTCGGCCTCGACGAACACGGCGTTGAACGCGCCCCGCACGCCGGCCAGCGGGTGGGCCAGCGGGACGAGCGACGGGTGCACGCGCACCTGGACGCCGTCGCCGCCGTCCTCGGTGGTGCGCCGCTCGGCGATCGCGAGCAGCTTGATGACGTGCCCGGTGCGGCCGGCCCAGGCGACGTCGTCCGCGGTGACCGCCGTGATGCCCTGGCGGTCGACGTCCTCGAGCGAGACCCGGGTGTGGAACGCCAGCGAGGCGAGGATCGCGGCCTTCGCCGCGGCGTCGAACCCCTCGACGTCGGCCGTCGGGTCGGCCTCCGCGTACCCGAGCGCCTGCGCCTCGGCGACGGCCGCGTCGAGGTCGAGACCGTCGGTGGCCATCCGGTCGAGCACGTAGTTGGTCGTGCCGTTCACGATGCCGAGGACGCGGTGCACGCGGTCGCCGGTGAGCGACTCGCGCACGGGCCGGACCAGCGGGATCGCCCCGGCGACCGCGGCCTCGAAGTACACGTCGACGCCCGCGGCGTCCGCCGCCTGGTAGAGCGTGGGGCCGTCCTCGGCGAGCAGCGCCTTGTTCGCCGTGACGACCGCAGCCCCGTGCTCGATCGCGCGCAGCAGCAGCGACCGGGCGGGCTCGATGCCGCCGACGACCTCGACGACGACGTCCGCCTTCGTCACCAGCGCCTCGGCGTCGGAGGTCAGCAGCGACCGGTCGACGACGGGGTCGCGCTCGGCGTCCACGTCGCGCACGGCCACGCCGACGAGCTCCAGCGGGGCGCCGACGCGGGCGGCGAGGTCCTCCGACTGCGTGGTGAGCAGCCGCACGACCTCCGTGCCCACGACGCCGCAGCCGAGCAGGGCGACCCGCACCGCCGGGCGCTCCGTCGTCGCGGGCCGGGCGTGCCGGCCGGTCTCGTCGCGTGCAGTCACCGCGTGCGCCTCTCGATCACGCCCGGGAGCTCCCGGGGTCTGCTGGGACACGGCCGGCGCCGAGGCGCCCGGCCGCTGACACAGGATAGGGGCCGCACCACGGGCCCCGACGGTGCATCCACACCCTGGGCCGGCGCGCCTGCGCGACCGAGGCACGAGACCTCACTGCCGCAGCACTCTGGCGACGTCGTCGAGCCCGCGCTCGAGCGGCTCGAGCCGCCGCTCGAGCGTCCTCAGCACCATGACCGGGTCCACCGTGCTGTAGCCGTGGACGATGCGGTTGCGCATGCCGCGGACGACGGGCCAGGCACCGTCGCACGCGGCGTCCCGGAGGTCGGGCGGCAGGCGACCCACGCAGTCCAGCGCCGCGGCGAGCCGAAGGCACACCGCGTCCAGCGCCAGATCCGGGTGGTACGACACGAGCGCGAGGTGGGCCCGCACCCTGCCGAGGTGCTCCAGCGCCTCCTCCACCAGCGCAGCGGGCGTCGCGCTCACAGGGGTATCGCCTGCACCGTCGCGGCGACCACCGGACGGAGCGATCGCGCGGGGACGACGTCGGCGCGGCGGCCGAGGATCTCCGTCAGCTCGATCTCCAGCCGCGCCAGCTCGAAGAGCCCCATCTCCGGGCCGGGGTCGACGAGCAGGTCCACGTCCGAGTCCGGTCCGTCCTGACCCCGGGCCACGGAGCCGAAGACCCGGACGTTCGAGGCGCCGTTGCGTTCAGCCGCCGCGACGACCGCCTCGCGCCGGCTGCCGAGCACGCGCCCGAGCATCGACGCCGGCTCCTCCAGCGGCCCCGGCGAGCTCCGGTCCTCGTCGGCGGCGACGGACACGGCGCCCGGCGGGGAGCTCACGAGCTCGACCCGCCGGAGGAGACGGGCCACCTCGGGCTGGCTGCGCCCGAGCGCGGCGCCGATGCGGCGCTGGCTCCAGCCCATCGCCGCCGCCTGACGGGCTGCCGTGACGAGCGACCTCGCCGCCTCCGCCCGCAGCCGGTCGGCCCTCGCTGCCGCCTCCGTGACGTAGGCGCCGAACGCCTCCTCGACCGGCGACGGGCTCAGGTCGCCGGCGGGCTCCTTCTGACCGTCGTCCACCGCACCTGACCCCATGGCCGCCACCTCCGATAGCACATGCTATCGGGCAGGGTCAGCCGAGGTCGAGGGCCAGGAGGTCGTCCTCGGTCTCGCGCCGGACCAGCACCCGGGTCGCCCCGTCGGCGACCGCGACGACCGGCGGCCGCGGCACGTGGTTGTAGTTGGAGGCCATCGACCGCCCGTACGCGCCGGTCGCCGCGACGGCGAGCAGGTCGCCCGGCGCGACGTCGGCGGGGAGCTGCACCTGGTGCACGACGATGTCGCCGCTCTCGCAGTGCTTGCCCACGACACGCGCGAGGACGGTGTCCGCCGAGCCCGTGCGGGACACGACGGCCGCGTGGTAGTGCGCGCCGTACAGGGCGGGGCGGATGTTGTCGCTCATCCCGCCGTCGACCGAGACGTACAGCCGCTCGCTGCCGTCGTCCAGGCGCACGGGCTTCACCGTCCCGACGGTGTACAGGGTGAGCGTGGTGGGGCCGACGACCGCGCGTCCCGGCTCGAAGGACAACCGCGGCACCGGCGTGCCGAGCGCCGCGCAGGCGGAGTCGACGGCCGCGGCGATCTCCGTCGCGATGCGCCCGGTGTCGAGCGGCACCTCCCCCGGCAGGTACGCGATGCCGAACCCGCCGCCCAGGTCCACCTCGGGCACCAGGTAACCGGTGCGGGCCGCCAGGTCGGCGCGCAGGCCCAGCACGCTGGCGGCCGCGACGGCGAACCCGGCGGGGTCGAGGATCTGGGAGCCGATGTGCGAGTGGATGCCGAGCAGCCGCAGCTCGGGCCGGCGCAGGATCTCCTCGAGCGCCGCCATCGCGGGGCTGACCGGGTCGTCGCCGCCGGTCCGGGCCGCGACCGACAGGCCGAACTTCTGGTCCTCGTGGGCGGTCGAGATGTACTCGTGGCCGCCGGCGTGCACGCCCGTGGTGACGCGCACCATCACCGGCGCGGGCGGGGCACCGGCGCCGCGGGCGCGCACCGCGGCGCCGACCCGCTCGATCTCCCCGAAGGAGTCGACGATGATCCGTCCGACCCCGGCCTCGAGCGCCCGCGCGATCTCGGCGTCGGACTTGTTGTTGCCGTGCAGCCCCAGGTGCTCCCCCGGGACGCCGGCGCGCAGGGCGACCGCGAGCTCGCCGCCGGTGGAGGTGTCGACCCGCAGGCCCTCCTCGTGCGCCCAGCGCGCGACGGCCACGGACAGGAAGGCCTTGCCGGCGTAGTAGACGTCCACGCCGGCGCCGATCTCGCCGAACGCGCGCTCGAACGCCCCGCGCAGGTCCCGGGCGCGGGCGCGGAAGTCCGCCTCGTCGAGCACGTACGCGGGCGTGCCCTGCTGCGCCGCCAGGTCGCGCACGTGGACGCCCGCGACGCGCACGGCGCCGTCCGCCCCGCGCGTGGCGTTGGCGGACCACGGCAGGCCCAGCGGCTGCGCGGTCACATGCGCTCCGGCGCGCTGACCCCGAGCAGGTGCAGGCCGTTCGCCAGGACCTGGCGGGTGGCGTCGTTGAGCCACAGGCGGGTGCGGTGCACGTCACCGACCTGCTCGTCCCCGAACGGCAGGACGCGGCGCTGGTCGTACCACTTGTGGTACGCCCCGGCGAGCTCCTCCAGGTAGCGGGCGACGCGGTGCGGCTCGCGGAGCTCGGCGGCCTGCGCGACGATCCGCGGCAGCTCGGCGAGCCGTCCGAGAAGCACCGCCTCGGACTCGTGGTCGAGCAGCGAGGCGTCGAAGCCGTCCTCGCGGCGCACGCCCGCGTCGGCGGCGTTGCGCGCCACCGAGCACGTCCGGGCGTGCGCGTACTGCACGTAGTAGACGGGGTTCTCGTTGGTCGCCCGCGTGAGCAGGTCGAGGTCGAGGTCGATCGAGGAGTCCGCCGAGGACCGCGCCAGCGAGTACCGCGCGGCGTCCACGCCGACGGCCTCCACCAGGTCCTCGAGAGTCACGACGGTGCCCGCGCGCTTGCTCATGCGGACCGGCTGGCCGTCCTTGACCAGGTTGACCAGCTGGCCGATGAGGATCTCGAGGTTGACGCCCGGGGTGTCGCCGAACGCGGCGCACATCGCCATCATGCGGCCGATGTACCCGTGGTGGTCGGCGCCCAGCATGATGATCACGCGGTCGAACCCGCGCTCCCGCTTGTCGAGGTAGTACGCCAGGTCGCCCGCGATGTACGCGGCCTCGCCGTCGGACTTGATGATGACGCGGTCCTTGTCGTCCCCGAACTCCGTGGTGCGGAGCCAGGTCGCGCCGTCGGCCTCGAAGATGTGGCCGAGCTCGCGCAGCCGGGCGACCGCGCGCTCGACGGCGCCGGTCTCGTGGAGCGTGTCCTCGTGGAAGTACACGTCGAAGTCGACGCCGAACTCGTGCAGGGCCTGCTTGATCTCGCCGAACATGAGGTCGACCCCGCGGGCGCGGAACACCTCCTGCGCGTCGGCGTCCGGCAGCGTGCGGGGGTCGGGCTCCCCGGCCGCGGCGGCCTGCGCGATCACGGCGTCGGCGATGTCGGCGATGTACTGACCGCCGTAGCCGTCCTCCGGCGCCTCCTCGCCCTTCGCCCGGGCGAGCAGGGAGCGGGCGAACCGGTCGATCTGCGCGCCGTGGTCGTTGAAGTAGTACTCACGGCCGACGCGGGCGCCGGACGCCTCCAGCACGCGCGCCAGGCTGTCCCCGACCGCGGCCCAGCGGACACCGCCGATGTGGATCGGCCCGGTGGGGTTGGCGGAGACGAACTCGAGGTTGATGCTCTGCCCGGCCAGCGAGGTGCCGCGCCCGTACGCGGGCCCGGCCTCGACGACCGACCGGGCGAGCTCGCCCGCGGCGGCCGTGTCGAGCGTGATGTTGAGGAACCCGGGGCCCGCCACGTCGACCTTCGCGACGCCCGGGGCGTCCGCGAGGCGGCGCGCGAGCTCCTCCGCGAAGGCGCGCGGGTTGGTGCCGGCCTTCTTGGCCAGCTGCATGGCCACGTTGGTCGCCCAGTCGCCGTGCTCGCGCTGCCGGGGTCGCTCCACGTGCACCGTCTCGGGCAGGTCGGCGGCGGGCAGGGCGAACGTCCCGTCGGCGACGGCACCCGCGAGGGCGGCGCGCAGGGACTCGGAGAGCTCAGCAGGGGTCACCGGACAAGCGTAGCGACGCCCCGCACCTGCCCCGACCGTCGTCCACAGGCGGCGGAGCCGGGCGGCGGACCCGGGCCGCCGCGGCGGGGTCAGGCGGGCGGCGTCGACCCGCGCGGGCCCCAGGTGTCCTCGAGCATGACCGGCCGGCACGCGACGGTGGCCGCCGCCAGCAGCACGACCAGCGTGCCGATGAGGAACAGCAGCGCCGCCGTCCAGCCGCCGGTCGCGTCGTAGAGCACGCCGATCAGCAGCGGGCCGGTCCCGGCGATCGCGTACCCGACGCCCTGGGTGAAGCCGGACAGCGACGCCGCCCCGGCCGAGGTCCGCGTCCGCAGGTTGATGAGCGCCAGCAGCACCGGGAACGCGCCCGGGCCGAGCCCGCCCAGCACGATCCACAGCCACAGCGGACCGTCCGGCGACACGAGCAGCCCGACGTAGGACGCGACGAAGCACGCGACGAAGAAGACGATCAGCCCGATCGGGTTCCGCATCCGGGCCGCGGCGATCGGCGCGACGAGCGCGGGCGGCAGGCTGAGGATCGCGTACACCGACAGCCACGTCCCCGCGGCGTGCGGCGACGTGCCGTCGTCGATGAGGATCTGCGGCAGCCAGGCGAACATGGCGTAGACGTTGAGCGAGTTCATCGCGAACGTCACGCCCATGCCCCACGCGAGCGGGCTGCGCCACACCCGGCCGCCGGAACGGTGCCGGGACGTCAGCGCGGGCGTCGTCGTGGGCGAGCGCCGCAGCACCCCCGCGAGCTCCGCGCGGGCGGCCGCGGACCGCACCACCACGACCACCCACGGCAGCGCCGCCAGCACGCCGACCACCGACCAGACCGACAGCGACACCCGCCAGCCGAGGCGCTCGGCCACCGGCACGGCGAGCAGAGCCGGCAGCGCCGTGCTGACCGACATCGTCACCGAGTAGACCGACGTGACGACGCCGATGCGGTCCGGGAAGTACCGCTTGACCACCGGGGGCAGCAGCACGTTCCCCATCCCCATGCCCGCCAGCGCGATGACGGTCCAGCCCAGGAACCCCGTGGCGGTCGACGTCCCGGACCGCACGACCTCGCCGGTCACGGACAGCAGCATCGCCAGGACCAGCAGCGGCTCGAGCCCGAGGCGCCGCGCGAGCACCGGGGTCAGCGACCCGAACGCCGCGAACGAGATCACCGGGATGGTCCCCAGCAGGCCCGCCTCGGTGGCCGACAGCGCGACGTCCTCGCGCACCAGGTCGAGGATCGGGGACACCGACGCGACCGCGATCCGCAGGTTCAGCGCGACCAGCACGACGCCCAGCAGGACGATCCGGCGACCGCGCCAGGGCGCGGCGGAGCGGACGGGCACAGGGGCAGACGGCATTGCGGCCTCGGTTCGAGCAGAGGGAGGGCGCGCTGCGGCGGGCGCTGGCGGACGGGTGCCGGCTTCGTGTTGAATCGCGGCACAACTGACCAGGGAGACTACCCCGCATGACGCGACGCACCGGCCTCATCGACGCGACGGTGGCCCAGCTCAGGGCGCGCATCACCTCAGGCGACTGGCCGGTCGGCACCCGCATCCCGCCGGAGCCGGCGCTGGTGGAGCTGCTCGGCGTCGGCCGCAACACCGTGCGCGAGGCGGTGCAGTCCCTGGTGCACGCCGGGCTCGTCGAGCGCCGGCAGGGCTCCGGCACCTACGTGCTGTCGACGTCCGAGCTCGCGGTGAGCATGGGCCGCCAGATCGCCGACGCCCGGCAGCGCGACGTCATCGAGGTCCGCCGCAGCCTGGAGGTCGAGGCGGCCCGGCTGGCCGCGCGCCGCCGCACCACGACCGACGTGGGCACCATCACCGCGCTGCGCGACCAGCGCGCGGAGGCCTACCGGTCCGGCGCGCTGGACGCGATGGTGGCCACGGACCTGGCGCTGCACCGGGCGATCGCCCGCGCCGCACGGAACCCCGTGCTGCTGTCGCTCTACGAGAACCTGATCGACGCCGTCACCGACAACATCCGGTTCAACTTCGCGCAGATCCTGCAGGACGGCGACAACCACGACGCGCTGGTCGAGGCCATCGCCGCCGGTGACGACGCCCGCGCCGTGGACGAGGCGAGCTCGTACCTGTCGGGGCTGCTCGGGGAGGACTGAAGGGCTGGTAGTCTCATGCATCGCGCCGGTCGGTACGACTCGGTGCGATGCCGGTCCGATGCAGGTCCAGCGCCCTCGTAGCTCAGTGGATAGAGCGTCTGCCTCCGGAGCAGAAGGTCGTAGGTTCGAATCCTATCGAGGGCACCATCGAGGCCCGGGTTCCCGTCACGGGGGTCCGGGCCTTCGTCGTTCCCGGCCGCCCTCCGGCGTGGCTCGCTGTGTAGCGTGGCTCCCGGCGCAGCCGGCGCCGCGAACAGGAGGGACGCCGACGTGACGGGAACGGGGACCGCGGGGGGCCGTGCGGCCGACGTCGTGCTGCTGCGGGAGCTCGACCCGTCGGGCCGCGGGGCGGTGCACGCCACGCTCGACCGGGCGGCCGGCGTCCTGTCCCCCGAGCGGCGGTCGTTCCGCGTCCGGCCGGTGGCGCTGGACCGGCGCGCGTACGCGGTCGTGACGGCCGGGCGCTCGCAGGTGCAGCTGACGGTGGAGCGCGCGGCCGGCTGGCGTCGCGCGAGCGTCCCGCTGCTGGACGTGCGCTCCGGCCGGGAGGCCGCGCAGCCCGCCGACGCGGTGCGCGCGCTGGCCGATGCGCTGGAGTCCCGCGGCGTCGGCAACGGGGCCCGCGTGGTGGCCGACCTGCGCGCCCACGCCGCGCACCTGGAGCGGGGCGGTGCGGTGACCTCGTCGCCGCTGGCCCGGCTGGTGGGGCTCGGCGGGGGCGGCGCGATCAGCGCGCTGGGCTGATCCGCTGGGGTGATCGCGCTGCGTCGATCGCGCTGGGCTGACCCGGATCGGGTTGAATCGACCGGGTCGAACCGGACCCGGCGGGTGTGACCGGGCTGATCGACATCGGTACGACGAGCACGGAGGAACGGGCGAGCATGAGCGTGGACGTCTCGATCGCGGCGCTGGACACCGCGGCGACGGATCTCGAGGCCGCGGCCGCGGCGCTGCAGGAGGTGGACGTCGCCGGGCCCTTCGCGGGCGTCGACGGCGCGCTGCCGGGCTCCGCGACGGCCGGGGCGGCGGTGTGGGTGTCGACGCGGGTCGCCGCGGCGGTGCAGGTGCTCGGCGAGAACGTCCGCGGGATGTCGGCGAGCGCGTCCGGGTCCGCGGCGGGCTACCGCGGCGCGGAGAGCTCGGTGCAGAGCCGCTTCGGCGCGATGGCGGTACAGTGATGGCGGCGCTGACGCTCGAGGTCGTGCGCGGCTGGCGCCCGGAGGCGCTCGCCGAGGCCGCGACCGGTGTCGCGACCGCGCAGCAGACCGTCGAGTCCCAGGTCGAGGCGGCGCGGTCCGCGATCACGCGGCTGACCGACGTGTGGGACGGCGACGCCGCGCGCGCCGCCTCGGAGCGGATGGCGCGCGAGGCGACCACGGGGTTCGAGCTGGCGGACGCGCTCGAGGCGGCCCGGTCCGCGCTCGCCGCGGGCGCCACCGACCTGGGCCGCGCGCGCTCAGCGGTGCTGTCGACGGTCGACGCCGCGGTCGCCGCGGGGTTCCGGGTCGACGACGACGGGCGGGTCACCGCCCCGACGCTGCCGCCGGTGATAACGGCCGCGGGAGACCCCGACGGCGCGGCGGCCCGGCGTGACGCCGACCAGCGCGCGCTCAACGACGAGGCCGAGCAGCACGCGGAGGCGATCGGGTCGGCCCTGACCGCGGTCGCGACCACGGACCAGCAGGTCGCGGACCGGCTCTCGGCCGTCGAGGTCCCGCAGACGCTGGCGTCCGCCGTCGACGCGTACCTGCAGCGCGCGTTCGAGAGCGGCGACGTCATCGCCGCGCTCGGCGGGGTCGGCGCCGGCGGCGTGGCGCTCGCGCAGGTGATCCAGGGCGTCGTGAAGTCGGCCACCAAGTCGACGGCGTACCTGCAGTTCCTCAAGGCCTCGGGCGCGCCGATCACGCACTACCAGGCGATGCTCGACAACTTCGCGAAGGCGGACGCCGCGCTCGACGCGTTCAAGAACGGCAAGCCCGGGGGCGGGTTCCTCGGCAAGATCATCGGCTCGCGCGCCGCCGGCCTCCTCGGCAAGGCGTTCCTGCCGCTGACCGTCGTCACCGGCGTGGTCGACACCGTCACCGGCGGCGGCTACGACGGCGCCCGCGGGTGGGCGACGCGCGCCTTCGGGCTCGGCGGGGCGGTCGGCGCGGGCGCCCTGCTGGCGGCGGGCGCGGGCGTCGTGGCGCTCGGGCCTGTCGGCCTCGCGGTCGCGGGCGGCGCGGTGCTCGCGTACGGCGCGTGGAGCCTGGGGAACCTCGTGTGGGACAACCGCGAGGCCATCGGGGACTTCCTCGGCTCCGCGGCCGGTCACGTCAAGGACGCCGCCGTCGGCGCGTGGAACGCCACCACCGACGCGGTCTCCGGCGCCGCGGACTGGGCCGGCGAGCAGGTCGACAAGGCCAAGGACGCCGTCTCGGACTTCGGCAAGGGCGCCCTCGACGTCGTCTCGTTCGGGCTGCTGTGAGCGCCGGTACCGCGGCCGCGGAGGCCGCCGCCGTGCCCGTCGAGGTGCTCACGGACGAGGAGCTCGCGGTGCTGCACGGCCCCGAGAGCCTGGTCGTGCAGCCGCACCTCGCGACCCTGCCCGACGCGGACCGCGCCCTCGCGCTGCGCACCGCCTACCGCGGCCTGCTCGCCCGCGGCATCGTCGACCCCCCGACGGCGGAGGCGCTGGCCGCGGCGGTCGGCGAGCCGACCGTCGAGCTGCAGGTCCGCGAGGACGTGCTGTCGCTCGTGGCCCTGCGCCGAGGCGCGCCCGCAGTGGTGTGCGTCGCGCGGACCACGGTGATCGGGCAGGACTTCTGGTACGCCCACGTGGTGCGGGACGTCGTGCTGGTCGAGCAGGTGAGCGCGGACGGCCTGCACCGGTTCGCGCTCGCGCGGGCCGACACGCTCGGCGACCTGCTGCTTGACGCCGCCGTGCACCCGGGGACGGCCGACGGGTCCGGCCCCGCGATCGAGGTGCCCGACCCCTCCGAGCCCCCGCTGGAGATCACCGAGCGGCTCGGGTCGGCGCTCCTGCGCGCGGACGTGGTGGTCCGGACGGTCGACGACCGGCAGCCGCCGCTGAGCGGCCTGTTCACCGGCCCCGGCGGCGCGTGGCTGCTGTCCGCGCGAGAGGGCGACCGCGGCCCGGTCACGGCGTCGCCCGTCAGCCGGGAGGACCTGGAGGCGCACGTGCGGGACCTCGCCGCCGTCGCCGTCGACGCGGCCGTCCCCGCGGGCGGGGCCGGCCGGTGAGCGCGCCCGACGCGGTGCGGCTGCCCGTCCCGACGTCACGCTCCGGCCGGCGCTGGCTGGTCGCCACGGCGGTGGCGGTCGTGGTGGTCATGGTCGTCATCGCCGTCACGCAGCCGGAGAACCGGCTGGCGGTGCTCGTGACGGTCCCCGTGCTCGCGCTTCTCACGGCCGGGCTGCTGTGGCGCTCGACCTGGCTCGAGCCGGCGGGCGGCGCGCTCGTCGTGGTGCGCCTGGGCCGGTTCCGGCGGCGCGTGCCCCTCGGCCCGACCACGAGCGTCGCCCTGGTGCCGAACGGTGCGGGGGGCCTGCTGCTGGGCGCCCGGCCGCAGGGGTCCCGCCGGCGGCTGTTCGTCTCGGTGCTGTCGCTCACCGACTACGTCGAGGCGTCGCTGCCCCCCGAGCTGCTGCGCTCCCTCGCGGACACCGTCGAGCGGCACCGCGCCGGCGGCGCGCCCGCGGTGGCCCGTGCGCTGCGCGCGCAGGCGGACCACCTCGAGGCGGGCGGCGACCTGCGGGGCTCCCCGCTCGCCCCGCTGCTCACCTACGGCGCGGTGAACGCGGCGAAGGCGGGCGGCGCGGGGGCGGTCGGCTCGCAGCTCGGCGGCTGACCCCCGGCCGGCGCCAGGCTGCGCGCCGAGGTCGTCAGTCCGGCACGAGGTCGTCAGGTGTGCGGGACGACCTCGTGCGCAGATGACGACCTCGGGGGGGCGCGGCCGGACGCCCGCGCGCTCGTCAGACGCGGAACGCCGCGATCCTGCCCGCCATCTCGTGCGACAGCGCCACGACGCCGTCCATGCTGCCGTCGACCTGGGTGAGCGCCTGCGCGCTCGTCCCCGCGCTGGCGGCGACGGCCGTGACGTTCTGCGCGATGTCGGCCGCGCCCTGCGCCGCCTCGGCCACGCCGCGGGACATCTCGTTGGTCGTGGCGGTCTGCTGCTCGACCGCCGAGGCGATCGTCAGCTGGTAGTCGTTGATGCGGGCGATGATCTCCGCGATCTCGCCGATCGCCACCACGGCGCCGGACGTGTCGGCCTGGATCGCGTCGACCCGGCGGGCGATGTCCTCGGTCGCCTTGGCGGTCTCCTGCGCGAGCTCCTTGACCTCGCCGGCGACGACGGCGAAGCCCTTGCCCGCCTCCCCGGCGCGAGCCGCCTCGATCGTCGCGTTCAGCGCCAGCAGGTTCGTCTGCTCCGCGATGGACGTGATCACCTTGACGACGTTGCCGATCTCCTGGCTCGACGCCCCCAGCCGCGCCACCTGCTCGTTCGTCGCCTCGGCGACGGCCGTGGCCTCGCCGGCGACGCGGGCGGCCTGCGCGGAGTTCTGCGCGATCTCCCGGATGCTGGCACCCATCTGCTCGGTGCCCGCGGCGACGGTCTGCACCGTCCGCGACACCTGCTCCGCCGCCGCGGCGACCGCGCCGGCCTGGGCGGACGTCTCCCCGGCCGCCCGCGCGCCGTCGCGCGAGGCGTCCCGCAGGGCGGCCGCCGTCCCGCTGGTCCGGTCCGCCGTGCTCGCCACCTGCCGGACGACCGCCGACATGGACGCGATCGCCGCGTCGAGCGCGGCGCCGGCGCGGGTGATCTCCCCGCCCCCCGTGAGGCCGGTGCGCCGGGTCAGGTCACCGTCGGCCATCGCGGCAGCGACGTCCCGGATGCGGCTCGCGGGCCCGGCGATGTCCCGGGTGACCTTCCGCGCGGCGAACACCGCGAACGCGGCGGCCGCGGCCCCGACCAGGACCAGCACGAGCCGGCCGCGCTCCTGCGCCGCGCTCTGGGCCTCCTGCAGCGCCGTGACGCGGGCGCCGGCGGACGCCTGCACCTGCTCCGCGAGCTCGAGCACCTGGGCGTACGACTCCCCCGCGCTGCCCTCGTTGATGCTCGTCAGCGCGGCGCGGTAGTCGTCCGGGTCGCCGGTGGCGAGCAGCGCCACCACCTCGGCGTCACCGGCGAAGAACGAGTCCCACGCGGGCTCGAGCGCCGCGAACGCCTGCTGCTCCTCGGGGGTCGCGCCGGTCAGGTCCAGGTCCGCGAACCAGGCCTGCACGTCCTGCTGCGCCTGCAGCACGCCCGCCCGGTTCTGGGAGTCGTCCGCGAGCGCCGCCTCCGGGCCGAACGCCGTGACGTCGGCCAGGACCAGGCCCTGCCACCCGGTGGCGTCGGCGATCTGGAACCGGGCGTCGTCGGCCAGGCGCAGCACGCGGTCGGCGGCCGCGACCTGGTCGGCGTACGAGCGCTGCGTCTGCGCGGTCACGATGCCCACCGCGATGGCCAGCACGAGCACCGCGATCAGGGAGCCGAACACCGCGGACATCCGGCGGCCGATGGACTGGTCACGCCAACCACGCATGAGGGGCCTCGCTTCGAGCACGTGAGGCGCTGGGGTGCGCGCCTCGGGTGCCCTCCCGATCGGCCGCGGACGCGACGGTCTGACCCGTGGCCGGCGAGACGCGCGTCACCGCTGCGCGCTCAGCGCCGTCCCGGCCTCCGGTGCGCTCAGCGCCGCGCGACCCGCGCGCTCAGCGCACCCGTGGCGTCGGCACCGCCTCCCCGGCCTGCCGCGCCCGGAGCTCCGCGTCGACGCGCTCCTGCACGCGGCGCTCCTCGGCGGCGGCCCGGTCCCGCCGGCGGCGCCGGGCGAGACGCGGCAGCAGGACGGCCGCGGTCGCGAGGAGCAGCAGCACCACGAGCAGCGTCCACGGGACCGCCCAGGTGTGCGCGGTGCCCGTCACCGGCGTCAGCGACGACGTCGACCCCGCCGCGTCGGTGAGCGTGGGCGTGACCGTGACCTCGGCACCGAGCCGCAGCGTGGGCCACGCGCCGGCGACCGGCACGGACACGGTCCACTCCTCCCCCGGCAGCAGCTGCGGCGGCGCCCCGACGTCACCGGCGTCGGCCCGCAGCAGCCCGAACGGGCCGGACACCGCGACGTCCTGGTGGGCGGACAGCGCGGTGTTGCCCGTGTTGTGCAGCGTGTAGGTGACCGTCGCGTCGCCGCCCGCGGCCGGGTTCGGGGTGCCGCTGTACCCGACGCGCACGTCCTCGACGGCGAGCGCGGGTGCCAGCTCGCCGCCGACGCGCAGGTCGACGCGGATGCCGAGCCGGCGGTCGACGGTGATGCCCTCGGCCGCGTCGGCCTGGACGAGCGAGGTCAGCACCCCGCCGGCGTAGTCACCCGGCGTCGCGTCGTCCGGGACCGCGACGGTGAACGGCAGCTCGACGGTCGCGCCGGGCTCCACGGTGACGCTGCCGCTCCCGGTGGTCAGCCAGGCGCCGACGCCCGTCGACTCCAGGTCGGGGGTGAGCAGGTCGAGCTGGCCGCTCTCGGTGGTGTACCCGTCGGCGGCGTAGACGGCGAGGTCCAGCGGCTCGTCCCCGTGGTTGGCGACCACCAGGGCGTCCTCGACGGAGGAGCCGGGCTCCACGCTGTACGCGAACCCGGTGCGGTCGGAGCCGAAGTCGTTGGACGCGGTGCGCACGGTCCACGTGACGTCGTCGGCCCCGGCGGCAGGATCGGCGGCGGCCGTCGCGGCGCTGCCGGTGCCGACGAGCGCGGCCACGGCGGTCAGCAGGACGAGGAGGCTGCGGAGGGCGGCCGGCGTGCGGGGGTGCGGCATCGGGACCTCGGGGGTGCGGGGAGGACGGGGGGGCACGGGCGGTGGGGCGGGCGCCGTCCGGCACCCGCCCCACCGCCCGGAGGTGGTCCCGGGCGATCAGCTGCTCAGGGCCGTGATGGTGAGCGTCGCGCGGTACGTGCCCTGCTCGACGTCGCCGGGGATCTTCAGGTCGAGGTCCGCGCCGAGCTTCGCGGTGCCGGTCTCGTGGCCCTGGTCGGCCGCGCCGAGCGCCCGGGAGACCGACAGGCCGTTGCCGCCGTCGAACCCGGAGGCAACGGGCGCGCCGGCGCGGGCACCGGCACCCTCCTCGACGACCTTCGGGGTCCAGCCCAGGGCCGAGCCGTCGAAGGTCTTGCCGGCGTCCCGGAAGTCGCCGACCGAGGCCGAGATCGACCAGGGGGCCTGCGAGCGGCGGGTGTCGGAGACGGCGATCGGGTTGATCGCGCCCGTCGCCTCGAAGAACTCGCCGGCGTTGTCGACCGCGGTGCCGAGGTCCACCAGGCCGTTGTGGCCGTCGATGGTCCAGCCGAACTCGCCCGGGGCGGCCTCGGGGACCGCGACCTGGATCTCCTGCCCGTCGCCGTGGTACGGGTGGACGACCACGGAGTCGACGACCGAGCCGACCGGCTGCGCCGCGGTGGCGCCGCTGTCCGGGCCGCACCAGGAGACCTTGCCGAGCTCGACGGCCGCGTTCGGCGCGTCGCACGTGCCGGAGCGGATGCCCTCGACCACCAGCTTGTCGCTGCGGACCTGCACCTTGACGTAGGAGCGGACGTGCTCCTGGTTCTGGACCGAGTTGTACCAGTAGCTGTCCGGGTTCAGCGGGTCCGCCCCGTTGCCCGCGCCCGACGTGCCGCTGCCGTCGGGCTCGGTGATGTCGTAGTACTTCGAGCCCGAGGCCGAGTTGGCCGTCACGTACAGCACGCCGCCGGGGCCGGCGAAGACCTCGTCCTGACCGGGCTGCTCGGCCGGGTCGGCCTTCTCGCCGTTCTTGATCAGGTAGCTGCGCGAGTACGAGTGGTCGTGGCCCTGGAGCACCAGGTCGACGCCGAGGTTCGAGAACGCGGTCGGGAAGTCGACGCGGCGGGCCTTGTTGTCGTTGTCCTGCGCGTGGTCGGCCGGCGAGTAGATCGAGTGGTGGTAGACGAGGACCGTGTACTTGGCGTCCGCGCCGTGCTGGTCGATCACGTCCGTGACGTAGGCGATGTGCGCCGCGTCGCCGCCGCCGCCCGTGGCGGTCGCGTAGGAGTTGCTGTTCAGGTCGATGAACAGCACGTCCTTGTACATGTACCAGTAGTCGCCGCCCGAGGTGTTGGACGTCGGCTGGCCGTTGGCGTACAGCGCGGCGGACCGGTCGGTGTTGGGCGTGGCCAGGTGCTGCTCGTAGGCCTTGCCGCCGACGTCGTGGTTGCCGATCGTCGCGCCGAACGGGTACTGGCGCAGCTGGTCGGGCGCGAGGAACGCGTCCCACTGGGCCTCGGTGTTGGCCGTCTCGACCTGGTCGCCGCCGGAGACGAGGATCTCCGCCTGCGGGTTCGCCGCGAGCGCGACGTCGAGGGTGTCCTGCCAGCCCGCCTGGTCCTTGGCCACGTTGCCCGACGAGCCGATCTGCGGGTCGCCGAGGAACAGGAAGTCGTACTCGCCTTCGAACGACTGGGTCGCGAAGGAGTACGCCTGCGACCACGCGCCCTCGGAGCCGACCCGGTACGAGTACGTGGTGTGCTCCTTCAGGCCCGTGATCGTCGCGTGCCGGTTGAAGCCGCCGCTGGAGGCGATGTTCGCCGAGCCGGTGGCGGAGTAGGTCGGCGAGCCGGCGGGGAACGCGCCGGCCACCACCGAGGAGGTGGGGGCGACCTGGACGACCTGCTGCGTGTCGGCCGAGGTGTACCAGGTGACCATGCGCTGGGTCTCGTCGGCGCCGACGCCGAGGACGAGGCCGGTGTAGGTGGTGTCGGCGGCGGTCGCCGGCGCGGCTGCCGCGATGCCGCCGACCGCCATGACGGTGCCGACGGCGAGCGCCGTGAGGCGCACCGACAGCTGCCGGGCGCGCCCGCGGGGGGCTCTCGTGCTGGAGGACATGCGTCGTCCGTTCTCTTCGATCCGAGGTGGGAGAAGCTGAGAAACCGGAGAAATCGGTAGAACCGGAAGATCAAGGACAACCTGTACGTCGCAGGTAAACGCCCCGTGAACCTTGCCGATCGGCCGCGTGGCACCCCCCGGAACACCTGGCCGGGGCTCAGCCGCCCCACAGGCGCTGCACGAACCAGACCAGGCCCATGACGGCCACGCCGGCCGCGACGGTCCCCGTGACCCACGTCGCGACGCCGGGCACCCGCCGTCGCAGCAGCGCGAGCACGGGGAACACCACGGCGATGATCGCCAGCTGCACGGCCTCGATGCCGACGTTGAACACGAGCAGCGACCACAGGAGCGTCCAGGACCACGGCTCGTCGATCCCGAGCGCCCCGGCGAAGCCCAGCCCGTGCACCAGCCCGAACACCAGCACGACGCCGACGCGCACCCAGCCGGACCGGTCCAGCCCCAGCCGGCCGGTGCCGGGCGCGAGCTCGCCCGCGTGCTCGCCGCGGTCCCGGATCCGCCACAGGTGCCAGCCGGCGACCACGGCGATGGACAGCGCGATGACCGGCTCCACCACGGCGCCGGAGACGTGCACGAGCCCGGTGGCCGCGAGGACGAACGTGATCGAGTGCGCCACGGTGAACGCGGTCGCCGTCAGCACGATCTCGCGCAGCCGCCGCGACCCGACGATCACCGCCAGCAGGAACAGGACGTGGTCGAGGCCGAACAGCAGGTGCTCGGCGCCGAGGGTGAAGAACTCGGCGAACCGCTCCCAGCCCGACTGCTCGGTGGAGAACGACGGCTGCGCGGCGTCCAGCGCGGCGCTCCCCGACGTCGCGTCGAGCGCGTACGTCACGACCGTGGTGGTCCCCGTGACGTAGCCCTCGTCGTCGCCGAACAGCGTGCTGCTGATCTCGTGCGCGCCGTCGGACGCGGCGCACGTGTGGTCGAGCGTGAGGAAGGCGTACGGGACGCCCTCGCGCTGCTCGATCCGCACCTCCCCGGCCTGGCGGGGCACGCAGTCCTCCCCCGCGGACGTCACCGTGTACCGGTCGCCCACGTACGCCAGCACGGTGCCGGCGTGGTCCTCCAGCGCGGCGGACTGCTCGCCCGGGTCGCCGCTCTCGAAGGCCGCGGTGCCGTCCTGGAACAGCGGGTCGTCCCCCTGCGCGTCGGCCGCCGACACGACGAGCAGGTCGTACTCGAGGCCGAGCTCGGAGCGGACCACCCCGTCCCGGGGCGCGGTCACGTAGGCGAACACCACGGAGGTGAACCCGTGCGCGGCGGCCGGCGCGGCGCCCGCGAGCACCCCGCCCAGCACGAGCAGCAGCGCGACCAGCGCACGCGACCCGCCGCGCGACCCACCGCGCGACCCGCCGGGTGGAACGTGCGGACCGACACGCCGCCGGCGTGTCCGCTCGGACGTTCCACCCGCCCCGGTCGAGCGCGTCGGGCGGGCGGGGGTGGCGGGACGGGCGCGGCGCGGCATCGGACTCCTCGGTGGGTGGCCCGGGCAATCTGCCGCCCCCGCGTGAACGCGCGGGGCACCGCGGGCGAACTCGCGCGGAACGGTCGACGCGCGGCCCTCCCCGGCCGCCGGAGACCCCGGCACCGTGGGGTAGGAAGGGTGCCGTGCACCGCCACCCCGCCCGCGCCGTGGTCGCGGCCCCGGCGCTCGCGCTCGCCGTGCTCCTCGCGGGGTGCGGCGCCGGCGACTGGACCCGCCCCCACGACGGCCCCGTCGCCGTCGGCGAGCTCGGCTCCGGGTTCCTCGCCCCCGGCGAGACGCCCAGCCCCGAGGCGACCGTCGTCCCCGAGGCCGGGTCCTGGGACGGGATCGGGCCGCGCGAGGGCTACCGCGTCGTCCTGCTGACCAGCGGCGACGACGAGCCGACGCGGACCCTCGCCGGCGCGGTGCGGGAGTGGGCCGAGGCGGAGGGCGTCGACCTGCGCACCCTCGAGCCGGAGGCCCCCGCCGACCTCGTGCCGGACATCGCCGAGGCCGCCGGGATGGGCGCGGACCTGGTCATCAGCGCGGGGAACGACCTGGTCGACCCCCTCGCCGTGGTGAGCGCCAGCCACCTGGACCAGCAGTTCCTGGTCGTCGGGGCGGAGATCGCCGAGCCGACCGCCAACGTGACGGCCGTCGACTGGACCGGCGCCTCGTTCCGCGGGGAGGGCAACGGCGCGGCGTCGGCGTACGACCCGGCGACGTTCACCGCGGAGCGCTGCGCGGCCGCCGTGCGCGCCGGGGTCGGCGCGGTGCTCGGCGGCGTGACCGGGATCGTCGTCCGGGTCGACTGACCGCGAGCCGGTACGGTCGCGCGGTGGCCCGACGACGCACCCCGACCCTGCCCGCGCCCCACCCCGTGCCGGACTTCGCCGCGACCAGGCGCGCCAGCTACGCCGGGTACGTCGTGCAGGCCGTCGTCAACAACCTGACGCCGCTGCTGTTCATCGTCTTCCACACCCGGTTCGACATCCCCGTCGCGCAGCTCGGCGGCCTGGCCGCGCTGAACTTCGGCGTGCAGCTGCTCACCGACCTGTCCGTCATGCGGGTCGTGGACCGGATCGGCTACCGCCGGCCGCTGGTGCTCGCGCACGTGCTCGCCGCGCTCGGCCTGGTGCTGCTCGCCGTCCTGCCGTTCGTCACCGCGGACCCGTTCGTGGGGCTGTGCCTCGCGGTCGTGGTCTACGCCGTCGGCGGCGGCCTGCTGGAGGTGCTGGTGAGCCCGGTCGTCGAGCACCTGCCCACTCCTCTCGAGCAGAAGGCCGCCGGCATGGCCCTGCTGCACTCGTTCTACTGCTGGGGCCAGCTCGCGGTGGTGGTCGGGACGACGGCCCTGCTCGGGCTGCTCGGGCACGGGCTGTGGCCGGTCCTGCCGGTGCTGTGGGCGCTGGTCCCGCTGGCGAACCTGGTGGCGTTCCTGCGCGTGCCGCTGCCCGAGACGGTGCCCGAGGAGCACCGGACGTCGATCCGCTCGATGCTGGGCACCCCGCTGTTCCTGGCCGCGCTCGTGCTGATGATGACCGGCGGCGCGGCCGAGCTGACGGTGTCGCAGTGGTCGTCGTTCTTCGCCGAGCAGGGCACCGGCGTCGGCAAGGAGGTCGGGGACCTGCTCGGGCCGGGGCTGTTCGCCGTCCTGATGGGCCTGGGCCGGGTGGCGTACGGGCTGTGGGGGCACCGGGTCGCCCTGCACCGGGTGCTGATGCTGTCGAGCGCCGCCGCGGCGGTCTGCTACGTCGTCGCGGCGACCGCCGGCACGCCCGCGGTGAGCCTGCTGGCGTGCGCGCTGTGCGGGCTCTCGGTCAGCCTGCTGTGGCCCGGCACGTTCTCCCTGACGTCCGCCCGGTTCCCGCTCGGCGGCGCCGCGATGTTCGCGCTGCTGGCGCTGGCCGGCGACGCGGGCGGCACCCTCGGCCCCTGGGTCGCGGGCCTGCTCGCGGGCGCGGCCGACGGCGTGCTGGCCCCGGTGGCGGGGCTCCTGCCCGAGGACGGCGGCAGCGGGCTGCGCCCGGCGCTGCTGCTGTGCGCGGTGGTGCCGCTCGTGTTCAGCGTGACGGTGGCGCGGTTCCGCGCCGCGCACGTCGCCGAGCCGGTCGCGGCCTGACCGGACCCGTGGCACCGTTCGCAGGGTGACGACCGCGCCCACGACCGCCGCGCCGGCCGCCCGCCCGCCGTGGGCGATCGGCTCGCCGGTGCGCCTGCTCGCCGCCGCGCTGGTCTGCGGCTCCGCCGTGCTGCTGTTCGCGGTGCACGTCCGCCCCGTGGGCTACCTGCCCCTGGTCGCGGGCGTCGCGCTGGCGCTCGCGGTGGACCGCGCGCTCGGGCGGGACCTCGCGCTGATCGGGACCGGGATGGCGATCATCTCCGCCATCTCGCTGGAGGCGGACCTGAGCGACGCCGGCATGGCGCGGTTCACGGTCGCGCTGTCGCTGGCCGTCCTCGTGCCGTGGGCGCTGTCCCGGTACGCGTTCGGCCAGCGCTCGATCCGGTTCCCGGTGCGCACGGGCCGGCGGTGGGGCCGCGCGCAGCTCGTGTACCTGCTGGTCGTGGTGGTGGCCGGCTACCTCATCCTGCCGTTCTACTTCATCGGCTCCGGGGCCTACCGCAACTGGCCGGAGGTCACGACCGGGCAGGAGATCGCGCGCCTGTTCGTCGGGGTCAACGCGGTCGGCATCTGGGACGAGCTGTTCTTCGTCTGCACCGTGTTCGCGCTGCTCCGCCAGCACGTGGGGCTGTGGACCGCGAACGTCCTGCAGGCGACCGTGTTCGTGTCGTTCCTGTGGGAGCTCGGCTACCGGGAGTGGGGGCCGCTGCTCACCGTCCCGTTCGCGCTGGTCCAGGGGTGGATCTTCGCCCGGAGCACGTCGCTGACCTACGTCGTCGCCGTGCACCTGCTGTTCGACCTCGTGGTGTTCGGGGTCCTGGTGCACGCCCACAACCCCGAGCTGCTCGACGTCTTCGTCACCGCACCCCGCTGAGCGCCCGCGACCGGCCCGGCCGTCCCCTACCCTCGGCCGGGTGGGCGAGCGACGGGACGCGGTGCGGAACCGGGCGAGGATCGTCGCCGCGGCCGAGGGCGTGTTCCGGGAGGCCGGGGCCGCGGTCCCGCTCGACCGGGTCGCGCAGCGCGCCGGCGTCGGCCGCGGCACGCTCTACCGGCACTTCCCCGACCGCGCCGCCCTGATCGCCGCCGTCTACACCGCGCGCGTCGAGGCGCTCGAGCGGCACGTCGCGGCCCTCCCCCCCGAGCGGCTGCTCGAGCACCTGGTCGCGGAGATCAGCGCCCTGCAGGCCGACGCCCCCGGGCTGTTCGCCGCCGTGCACGCCACGCACGCCACCGACCCCGGGCTCGCGGTGGTCGAGCGCCGCGCCACCGCCCTGCTCGCCGGTGCGCTCGACGACGCGCGCGGGCGCGGCCGGGTGCGGCCCGACGTGACGGTCGACGACGTCCGGCTGCTGTTCGCCATGGCCGAGGGCGTCCTGGCCGTGGAGGACGCCGAGCGGGCGCGCCCGGCCGTCCGCCGGGGCCTGGTGCTCGCGCTGCGGGGCGTCCTGCTCGACGCGCCGGACGAGCTGCCGGAGCCCACCCTCGTGCTGCCCGCCGACGACTGACGCCACGAGGTCGCGCGCGAGCGCGGTGGTCGCCGCGCGGGGTCCGCGGTGGGGGGCCGCGGTGGCGGACCCCGGTGCGGACGCGGCGAGCGCCGTCAGGTCCGCCCGGGTCCAGTGCACGCCGAGCGGCCCCTCGCCGGGGGCGTCGGAGGCGGCGAACAGCAGCGCGGCGTCCCCGTCGGGGCCGGGGTCCGCGGGCAGGGCCAGCAGCAGGTGACGCGTGACCAGGTCGTGCACGGGCACGGCGCCGCCCACGGCCAGGCGCCGGCGCTCGGTCCCCACCCGCAGGAACGGGGTCCGCAGCCGCCGGGCCACGCGCTGCCCGCGCCGGTCGGCGACGACCACGTCCGGCTCGGCCGCGGCGTGCGCGTCGGCCGCCGCCCGCTCGCCCAGCTCGGGGCTCGCGGCGACCAGGACGGCACCGAGGCGGAACGCGGCGGCGACCACGGCGCCGCGCACCGGGCCCGGGTCGACGAGCAGGGAGACGCGGTGGCCGGCGCGCACCCCGGCGGAGTGCAGGGCGGCGGCCAGGCGCACGTCCGGGGCGACGGGGACGCCGTCCGGGACGGGCGTGGGCGTGCGGGGCACGGCTCCTCCTCGGGTGCCCGCCGGCCGGTCCGGCGTCATGCGTCCAGCCTGCCCACCCGCCTCGCACCGGTCGTCATCCTGCGGGAGGGACTCCGCGTACCGCGACCGCGGTACGCCAGCGACCGCAGGGGGACGCCGGGGCGGGACGGGTCGCCCGGAAGGCTGACGACCGGCGCACGGCGACCCGGGGGCCATTGCCTTCGGACCGCGGCGGGCGCATGCTGGACACAACCGGACACCGGTGTCCGTATCGCGCGCTGGAGGACAGATGCCCGAGGTCTTCGACCACACCTACGACGTCGTCGTGGTCGGCACGGGGGGCGCGGGGTTCGCGACCGCCCTCGGTGCCGTCGACGAGGGCCTGAGCGTGCTGCTGCTGGAGAGCACCGACAAGTGGGGCGGCAGCACCGCCATGTCCGGCGGTGGCCTGTGGCTCCCGGACAACCCGCTGATGCGCCGCGACGGCGTGGGTGACTCCCGCGACGAGGCGCTCACCTACATGGAGGCGTCGATCGGCGACGCCGGCCGCGCCTCGTCGCGCGAGCGCAAGGAGGCCTTCGTCGACGGGGTCGCCGACTTCGTCACCACCGCCGAGCGGTACGGCATGGTCTTCACCCGCGCCACCGACTACCCCGACTACTACCCGGAGCTGCCGGGCGGCAAGATCGGCCGGTCGGTGGAGCACCGGCCGGTCGACACCAAGGTCATCGGCGACTGGTGGGCGTCCTGCCGCGCCGCCGTGCCGCTGCCGATCAAGACCGACGACATGTGGCTGCTGGAGCGGGCCTGGTCGACGCCCGGCGGCTTCGTGCGCGGCGCGCGGTTCGTGTTCCGGGCGCTCGGGGCGGTCGCCCGCGGCCAGCGGCTCGCCGGGATCGGGGCGGCGCTCGCGACCTCGTTCCTCGACGCGGTCGTGCAGAAGCAGGGCGTGCCGCTGTGGCTCGAGAGCCCGCTGGAGTCGCTGGTGCTGGAGGGCGACCGCGTCGTCGGCGTCCGGGTCACGCGCGAGGGCCGGCCGGTGACCGTCCGGGCGCGCCGGGGCGTGATGCTCGCCGGGGGCGGCTTCGACCACAACACCGCCTGGCGGCAGAAGCACCACGGCATCGACGGCGACCCCTCGGGCAACCCCGGCAACCTGGGGCTGCCGATCGAGATCGCCCAGTCCGTCGGCGCCGCCGTCGAGCTCATGGACGACGCGTGGTGGGGCGCCTCGGTCGCCGCGCCTCCCGGCGGCGGGCCCGCGTTCCTGGTCGGCGAGCGGTCGCTGCCGTACTCGATCCTGGTCGACGCCCGCGGCGACCGGTTCGCGAACGAGTCGGAGTCCTACGTCGACCTCGGGCACCACATGCTGGCGCACGACCCCGACGGCCCGTACTGGCTCGTGGCCGACGCGCGGCACGCCCGCCGCTACCTGCGCAACTACGCGCTCGACCCGCGGGCCCTCAAGGCGATGGCCGAGGCCGGCACCTACGTGAAGGCGGGGACGCTCGAGGAGCTCGGGCGCCGGACCGGCGTCGACCCCACGCGGTTCCGGGCGACGATCCAGCGGTTCAACGGCTTCGCCCGGTCGGGGGTCGACGGCGACTTCGGCCGCGGGAACTCCGCCTACGACCGGTACTACGGCGACCCCACGGTGCACCCGAACCCCAACCTCGGGCCGATCGAGCGGGGGCCGTTCACGGCGTTCCAGGTCGTCATCGGGGACCTGGGCACCAAGGGCGGCGTGCTCACCGACGCCGACGGGCGGGCGCTGCGCGAGGACGGCACGGTGATCGGCGGGCTGTACTCCGCGGGGAACAGCTCGGCGTCCGTCATGGGCCGCACGTACCCCGGCCCCGGGTCGACCATCGGGCCGGCGGCGGTGTTCGGGATGCGGGCCGCGCGGCGCATGGCGCGGCCGTGAGCACCGCCTGAGCCGGCCCGAGCGGTCGCGGGGGCGGGGCGCCCGGCCGAGACTGAGGGCGACGCGCACCCGCGACGAGAGGACCGCACATGAGCGACGACCGCACGACCGACAGCGCCACGGGCGGCACCACCGACCACTCGAGCGGCATCGAGCCGGTCGCCGACACCGCCGCGAAGAAGTCCGGCGGCGGCGACGCGCAGCAGATCGACGACCTGGAGCGCCGCGCGGCCGAGCGGCTCGGGCTCGCCGAGTAGCCGGACGCGCACGGACGCCCGCACCCCCCTCCGGGTGCGGGCGTCCGTGACGCTCAGCGCCGCGCGGCGAGCGGCTCGCGCGACGACCCGGCCAGCGTCTCCGCCGGACGGGAGCTGCGGGACTGGCTGCGGGACTCCCGGGCGCGCTGCACCAGGTCGCCCAGGCCGACGACGACGATCACGGCCACGAGGCCTGCGACGACGATCCACACCTGCGACGACATGACTGCTCCTGCTGCTCCGGGGTCCCGTGCGTGCTGACTCGTCCATCGTCGCGGACCGACCACCGCGAGCGGATCGGCCGCCGGCCGTATCTTCGGGTACGACGCAGGGCGTACGCCGGGGCCGGTCCGTGGTCCTTCCGGCGTCGCGCCTCCGCCTCCGGACGGACTACACGACCACGGCGGGCGGCTCGGCGACCGAGAAGTTGTGCCGGAACACGTCGTGCGGGTCGTACCGGCGCTTCAGCTCGCGGAGCCGCTGCAGGGTCGGCCCGGGGAAGGCCTCGGCGACCCGTTCCGGCCGGGGGTCCGTCTCGAACGACACGTACAGCCCGTCGAAGTGGTGGGCCATCGCGTCCCACACCGCGTCGAGCCGCCGGCGGCTGCTGCCCATCGCGAGCACGCTGAAGTTCGCCGACCGGTGCGCGTACGCGGTCGCGTCGGCGGGCACGTCGTGCACGGCACCGCCGGCCGCGCGGATCTGGAAGAACGGCGTGACCCCGCTGCGGACCAGCCGGGCGGCGTCGGCGGCGAGCGCGGGCGTCAGGTGCTCGGCCATCCCCGTCCGTGTGACCGGCTCGCCGTCGGAGGTGTGGTGCGCCGGGGTGGACACCACCGCGCTGTACGGGACCACCTGCACCTGCTGCTGCAGGAGCGGGGCGATCAGCGCGAACGGCTGGAGGCGCTCGATGATCGTGTCCGGGTCGTCGGAGTCGACCATCGCCATCACCTGCGCGACGACCCGCCCGCCCCGCGGCGGGCCCATGATGAGGAACGCCGTCGTGTCGCGCGGGGCGGCCTCCACGGTGGCGCCCCAGTCGACCAGGAACTGCTCGGTGTCGGTCGCGTCGAAGGCGAGCTGCGCGAAGCCGACGTCGCCGACCTGGTCCACCTCGAACTCGAACGACGTGACGACGCCCAGGTTGGCCCCGGCGCCGCGCACGCCCCAGAACAGGTCCGGGTTCTCGTCCTCGCTCGCGCGCACCACCGATCCGTCCGCCAGCACCACCTCCGCCGCGCGCAGGTGGTCGAGCGTCAGGCCGTGCTCCCGCACGAGGAACCCGATGCCGCCGGCCGTCGCGAGCCCACCGACGCCGACGCCGCCGTAGTCGCCGGACGTCAGCGCCCAGCCGTACGGCTGCAGGGCCTCGGCGACCTCGCCCCACCGCGCACCGGGCTCGATCCGGACCCGCCGGGTCGCGACGTCCAGCACCTCGATCGCGTTCATCCGGCCGAGGTCGACGACGATGCCGCCGTCGTTGGTCGACCGGCCGCTGATGCCGTGCCCGCCGCTGCGGATCGCGAGCGGCACGTCCTGCCCCCGGGCGAACGCCAGCGCCGCGACGACCTCCGCCGTGCTGCCCGGCCGCAGGACGAGCCCCGGCCGGCCGCCGCGCATGTACGTCGACCGCACGGCCGCGTACCCGACGTCGCCCGGCTCCACCGCGGAGCCCGCGAGCGCCTCGGGGACCGCGGCGTAGTCGATGCCCGGGCGGCGTGCCGCGAGCACGGCGGCGCTCCGGACCGTGCCGACGACCGTGCCGCGGGCGGCCCGCTCGCTCGCCACCCGGGCGCGCAGCAGGGGAAGCACGTCGACGGCGAACCGCTCCAGCGCCGCCTCGTCCGCGCCGGCGAGCACGAGCGTGCCGACGCCCGCGTCGAGGACCAGCGCGGCCAGGGCCGCGGCGGCGGACGGTGCGGACCCGAGGGCCCCGGCGTGGAGGGCCCCGGCGTCGAGGACGAGGCCGCGGCGGACCTCGCGGGGGTCGCGGCCGGCGGCGGTCAGCGCGGCGTCCAGGGCGTCCTGCTCCTCGTGCAGCGCCTCGTCCAGCCCCTCGTCCAGCCCCTCGTCCAGCTCGGCGGCCAGCCCGGCTGACAGCCCGGCCGCGTCCGTGCCGCCCGGCGGCGTGAGCCACCACCCGTCCGCCGCCCGAGCGGCCAGCGCGAGGCCGTCGGGTCCGGGCGCGCCGCCCAGCCACACCGGGAGCTCGTGCGCCGGGGCGGGGCCGCGCTGGGCGCCGGCGACCCGGTGGTGCCGCCCGTCGAGCACGAGCGGCCGCGGGTCGGCGGCGTCCCACATCCCGCGCAGCACCGCGACGCCCTCCCCCAGCGCTTCCGCGTCGCCGGCCGGGGCGAGGCCCAGCGCGACCCGGCCGGACGCGAGCTGGTCCAGGCTCGCGACGGCGCGGGCCAGCACGGCCGGCGGGCGGTCGGCCAGGCGGAGGTCGCGCGTCATGAGGCCCACGGCCTCCGTGCTCGCCGCGACCCAGCCGAGCGTGGTCCACGGGTCGAGCCCGCCCGGCGCGTCCGGCACGACGACGAGGTCCAGGCCGAGCCGCTCGGCGTGCCGGGCCGCCCGCACCGCCGCGTCGGGGGCCGCCGCGTCGACGGGCAGCTCGACCCCGACCTGCAGCGGGTGCCCCAAGTCCCCGCTCACGCCGGGAACCCCGTGGTCGTGCCGCGCGTCGTGCGCTCCGCGGCGACCAGCTCGCGCACGGCGGGGGCGATCTCCTGGCCGACGGTCGCGAGCACCGTCGGGTCGTCCCCGGTGACGATGAAGCCGCTCGTCCCGTGCTCGAGCGCGAGGGTCGCCAGCTCCTCGACCCACTGCTCGGGCGGGCCGGCCAGCAGCGAGCCGGTCGGGCGCGAGGTCAGCTGCCCGCCGACGTTCAGCAGCCGGCGCACGGCCCCCGGCTCGCGACCCGCACCGGCGGCGGCGTCGTCGATCCGCGCGTTGGCCCCGTCGAGGTCGCCCGCACCACCGAGGTAGGACAGCGACGGCAGCCAGCCGTCGCCCTTCTCGCCGGTCAGTCGCAGCATCCGCGGCTTGTACGCCCCCACCCAGATGCCGACGGGGTGCGCCGGCGCGGGCCCGCGCTTCGCCCCGACCGCCGACCAGTGCGTCCCCGGGAGGTCCACCCGCGACCGCTCGCCGGTGTCCCACAGCGCGCGGATGACGTCGATGGCCTCGCTCAGCGCGTCGACCCCCTGGCCGGGGGTGAGCCGCGTGCCGCCCATGGCCTCGATCGCGTCCCAGAACGCGCCGGAGCCGAGCCCGAGCTCCACGCGCCCCCCGGACAGCAGGTCCAGGCTGGCGACCGAGCGGGCGAGCACGGCGGGCGGGCGCAGCGGCAGGTTCGCGACGTTCGGCGCGAGGCGGATGCGCTCGGTGCGGGCGGCGACCCAGGACAGCAGGGTCCAGGTGTCCAGGAACGACGGCTGGTACGGGTGGTCCTGGAACGTCACGAGGTCCAGGCCCGCCTGCTCGGAGAGCTGCGCGAGCGCGACCACGCGCTCGGGCGCCGCGTTGCTCGGCGTGATGAACGACCCGAACAGCAGGTCGTGGCCGTAGTCCGTCATGTGCACCTCTTCGCATCGAGTGGTCGGTGAGATCGTATGCCCCGCAGATGATTGGCTCAACCACGCGAGCGGCGTAGCATCGGGCGCATGAGCGTCACGCGCCACGACACCGCGACCGGGGGCACCGGGACCGACGACGCCGCGACCGAGCCCGCGTCGGACCTGGGCTGGTCCCTCGGCGTGCTGCTCCGGGCGTACGAGCGCGCGCTGACGTCCGCGGTCGAGGGCGTGCCGCACGGGTTCCGCGGCTACCTGGTGCTGCGCGAGGTGGTCCGCGGGGCGCACCCCAGCCAGGCCGCGCTCGCCGCCAGCCTCGGCATCGACCGGACCGTGATGACCTACCTGCTCGACGACCTCGAGCGCGCCGGGCTGGTCGCCCGCCGGGTCGCCGAGATCGACCGGCGGCAGCGCCGGGTCGTGCCCACCGAGGGGACCGACACGCTGCTCGGCGACCTGGAGCACCGGGTGGGCGCCGCGGAGGACGCGGTGTTCGCCGCGCTCGACCCCGCCGACCGCCGCACCGTCGGCGCCCTGCTGCGCCGCGCGGCGTGCGAGTACCGCGACGAGCACACCGGTGGCGACCCCTGCGTGCTCGTGGAGGACGCCCTCTCCCGCTGACGGGCTGCGTCGTCGCCGGGCCGCGAGGCGGAGGGGGTGCCGCGAGGTCGAGGGGTTCAGCGTGCCGATCGGCGCGAGACGCTCGACCTCGGCGGGCGCACCGTGGCGTGGCGCGTCAGGCGCGGGCGGACTCCGCGGACTCGCACGCCGCCAGCAGCAGGTGCGCGGCCTCCCGGACCTGCGCCACCTGGTCGAGGTCCAGGCGCAGCCCGGCCAGCATGGCGGCGGGGATCCCGACGGCCTGCTCCCGCATCGCCCGGCCGCGGTCGGTGACCCGGATGGCCAGGGCGCGCTCGTCCGCGCCGCTGCGCTCGCGGGTCACGAGCCCCAGGGCCTCCAGCCGGCGGACGAGCGGCGACGTGGTGGCGGGCTCGAGGTGCAGCAGCTCGGCGAGCGCCTTGAGCGTGAGGTCCCCGTGCTGCCAGAGCGCCAGCATCGCGAGGTACTGCGGGTGGGTGAGCCCGAGCGGCTCGAGCAGCGGCTTGTAGAACGCGACCAGCGCGCGGGACGCCGCGGACACCGCGAGGCAGACCTGGGCCTCGACGGCCAGGGGGTCGGCGGCGTCGACGGCGTCGGGCGTGGTCGCGGTGGTCACGAAGTCGATCGTAGCGCCGGATCGTACGTGCACGTATGATCAGTGCACTCATCATCGGTGGAGGGGTGCGGCATGGGCACGATCGGCAGGGCGGGCGACCGTCGCGAGGCGGCGCTGCTCAGCGTCTTCGGCCCGGCGCAGGTCGGCGACCCGCTGGCCCCCGACCGCGAGGTGGCCGAGGCCGACCAGGAGCGGGACCGCGCCCTGCGCACGGAGTTCGTGCGGGTCGTCGGCGCGGACGGCTCCTCCTACCTCGTGGAGCGCACCGTCGAGGGCTGAGCGCCCCTCACGCCACGACGACGCCCCCGGACCTGCGGCTCCGGGGGCGTCGTCGTGAGTCCGGCGGTCAGCGGCCGGCCGGGGTCCCCGCCCGGCGCCAGGCCAGCAGGGCGACGACGAGCGCGACGGCCCCGGCAGCGAGGCCCAGCGCACCCAGCACGGTCGGCAGGGCGCCGGACGAGTCGCCCCCGGCCTCACCCGTGGCAGGCGCGTCACCCTGGTGCGCCGCGTCGCCGCCCGTCGCGGCGTGCCCGTCCGCGGCGGCCTCGGTGGTCGTGAAGACGGGCGCCGGGTGCTCCGGCTCTGCGTCCCCCTCGGCGACGTCGTCCCAGTCGACGACCTCGCCGTCCGAGTACGTCTGGTGCGCGGGGAGGACGACGTCCGTGCCGGGCGCCGGCAGCGGGCCGACCGACAGCGCGAACTCCTCGAACTCGCCGTCGCCGATGCCGTCGCCGTCGGCCGTCCAGACCACGCGGACGGGGGCCTGCGTGATCGTGGCGCCGTCCACCTCGACGGGCTCGGGCAGCGCGCCGTCCTCGACCGCCGCCGTCCAGCCCGGGACCGGCCGGGTCGACACCGAGGTCAGCGGGGTGCCGGTGGGCAGGTCGACGGACACCTGCGTGGTGCTCGCCGTCGGCGACTCGTTCGGCACGCGGAACGTGAGCACGGTCCAGCCGCCCGCGGCGGTGGCCTCGGGGACCACCCGGACGTGGGCGGACGCACCGGCGGCCGAGCCCAGGACGAGGGCGGCGGCCAGCGTGGTGGCCGCCGCGGTCCCGGCGACCGTGCGGACGGCGGCGCGGGCGAGGGTGCGGGGGTGCTGCGGGGTTGCGGACATGGGGTTCCTCCGGGTGTGCGACAGGGGCGTCCCGCCGGCGGCCGCGCGGCCTCGCCGGGACGGGGGTGACGGCGCGGCCGTCGCCCTGGCGCACCCGCTCAGGGGCGTGCGTGGTCAGGCGGCGGTCGCGCGGGGGCGCAGCACCACCGGCGGACCGCGCCGCCCGACCCCGCCGTGCTGCACCGGGAGGCGACGCAGCGCCGGCACCCCCGGGAGGACCGGGCGGGAGCGCGTCCCGACCGGGCCGGGCGCGCTGCCGAGCAGCGCGGGCAGCACCGCGGACCACCGGCGGGCGAGGTCCAGCACGCCGCGCTCGGTCGCGACGAGCAGCAGCACGGCGACCACCACCGCGACGGCGTGGGCGGCGAGCATCAGCGCGTCGTCCGGGTGCGCGTGCGGCGCGGCGACCGCGGGCACGACGCCGGCGGCGTCCGAGGCGTGCGCGGCGTGGCCCGCGAGCGCCGACGCCCCGCGCGTGACCGGCCCGCCCGCGACCGGCTCGCCGAGCCAGGAGAGCGCCGCGTGCACCCCGAGCTGACCGGCGAGCGCCACGGGCAGCAGCACGGGCCGGCTCAGCGGCCGGCGGGCGACCGCCGCGGCGAGCAGGAGCACCGGCGCGGCGACCAGGCCGACGACTCCCGCGGACGGCGCCGGACCCCCGCCCAGCACGTGCGCGCCCGACCCGAGGCCCAGCACCGTGACGGCGACCGCCACCAGCCGCGCCGCGACGAGCGCGCGCTGCAGGCGCGCCGTCGGCACGGGCTCGCGCCGCGCGGGGGCCGGATCCACGGCGCCGACGGTACGGCATCAGGGACGAACGTCCTGGTGACCGCCGCGCGGTGCCGCGCGCTTCCCCGTAGCCTGACGCGAGACGTCGGCGGAGGAGAGAGGGTGCGGTGACGGCAGAGCGGCAGGTCACGACCCGGCCACCGGTGCGGCGCCGTCGCCGGCCCAGCGCGCGCGACTGGCGCGTCGTCGTGGTGTTCACGGCCCTGTACGTCGGCGCCTGCTACCTCGGGCGGTCCACGATCGTCGAGGGCGCCGAGGTCAGCCTCGTGTGGCCCGCGGCGGGCGTGTCGGTGCTCTGGCTGGTCGCCCGGGCCCGGCGGCCGTGGCCCTGGCTCGACCTGCTGGCGCTCGCGGGGGCGACCTGGGCCGTGGTGGCCTCCACCGGCTCGACGCCCGCCTCGGCGGCGATCGGCGCGGGGGCGGCGGTCGCGCAGGCGCTCGTCTGCTCGTCCATCCTGGCCGTCGGGGTGCCGTACGTGTGGGCCGCGCGCGGCACCCGCCAGCTGCGCCGGGTCCCGGACCTGTGGTGGCTCCTGCTGGCCGCGGGGACCAGCTCGGTGCTGTCCGCGCCGCTGGTCGAGCTCGCCGTCGTGGTCGGCGGCGCCCCGTGGACGTGGGAGACCGCGCTGCTGTGGTGCGCGCGCAACACGGTGAGCATCATCGGCATCAGCACGCTCGGCTGGACGTTCGGCACGTGGCTGCACGAGCGCAAGAGCCGTCGCGGCGTGCTGGCGCGCATCGAGTGGTGGACCGACGGCAGCGCCGGGGACTACGTCGCGGCGCTGCTGCTGGCGCCCGTGCTGTACGTGGTGTGGTTCCTGGAGCTCTCCGACCTCGCGGTGATCTTCCCGCTCATCGCGCTCACCGTGTGGGCGGGCTCGCGCCTGCCGACCCGCTCCGTCGTCCTGCACACGATGATCTGCGGCGTCGTGACCATCCAGTTCACGCTGCAGGGGATGGGCCCGTTCGCCGGGCTGCCGGACGCGACGACGCAGGTCGCCGTGGCGCAGCTGTACGTCGGCCTGGTGTCGGTCATCGGGCTGGCCCTCGCGATCGCGCGGGACGAGCGGCGGCGGCTGCTGCGGGACCTCGGCTCCGCGCGGGACCGCGCCGAGGAGCAGGCCGCGCTGCTGTCGACCGTGGTCGACACCATGTCCGAGGGCGTGCGGGTGGTGGACGCCGCCGGTCGGGTCGTCGTCCGGAACCCCATCGCGACGCTGCTGCTCGCCGGGCACACCCGGCTCGACGCGGCGGACAGCACGTCGGACCTCGCGGGCCTGTCCCGGCTGGACGGCACCGTGCTGCCCGAGCACGAGCTGCCGTTCCGGCGGGCGCTGGCCGGGGAGCTCGTGCGGGACCAGGACCTGCTCGTCCGCCTGCCGGGGACCCCCGAGCCGCGGATCGTGACGTTCTCCTCCACGCCGATCCCCGAGAGCTCCGGTGGTGGCGTGGTCACCGTCCTCCGGGACGTCACCGCGGAGCGGACCGAGCTGCGCCGGGCCGCGCAGGTCCAGGCCAGCCTGCTGCCGTCCCGCGGCCTGGAGGTCCCGGGCTTCGGCCTCGCCGCGCGGTTCGTGCCGGCGGGGTCGGTGGGCGGCGACTTCTACGACTGGCAGCGGCTGCCCGACGGCCTCGTGCTCACCCTGGCGGACGTGATGGGCAAGGGCCCCGCGGCGGCGATCCTCGCGGCGACGACCCGCTCGGTGCTGCACGCGCAGGGCAGCCTGCACGACGTGGCGGGGACGCTCTCCGCGACCGAGCGGGCCATGGACGCCGACCTGGTCAACGCCGGGGCGTTCGTCACGATGTTCCGCGCGTACGTCGACGCGACCGACGGCCGGGTGTCGTACACCGACGCCGGGCACGGGCTCTCGATGATCATCGGCGAGGACGGCAGCTCCCGGCGCCTGTCGGCCACCGGGCTGCCGCTCGGGATCGCCCCCGGCCCGGCCCGGACGAGCGTGCAGACCCGGATGCGCCCCGGCGACCTGCTCGTCACGTTCAGCGACGGGGTGCTCGACGCGATCGGGGGGTCGATGGGCGACCTCGACCAGGTGCGGGACGTGGTGCGCGGGACGGACACCGCCGAGGCTGCCGCCGACGCCGTGCTCTCCCTGGTGGAGGACACCCGCCACGCGGACGACGACCTCACCGTCGTGACCCTCAAGCGCGCCGCCTGAGGAGACCCGCGTGGACCTGCTGCTGCTCGCCGACACGCACCTGCCGCGCCGCGCCCGCGACCTCCCGCCCGTGGTGTGGGACGCGGTCGACGCCGCCGACGTGGTGCTGCACGCCGGCGACTGGGTGGACGTCACCCTGCTCGACGCGCTGGAGGCGCGGGCCCGGCGCGTCGTCGGCTGCTGGGGCAACAACGACGGCGCGGACCTGCGCGCCCGCCTGCCGGAGGTGGCCCGGGTGACGCTGGAGGGCGTCCGGTTCGCGGTGGTGCACGAGACGGGCCAGGCGGCCGGGCGGGAGGCGCGCTGCGCCGCGGCGTACCCCGACGTCGACGTGCTCGTGTTCGGGCACAGCCACATCCCGTGGGACACGACGGCGCCCGGCGGCCCGCGCCTGCTGAACCCCGGCTCCCCCACGGACCGGCGCCGTCAGCCGACGGGCACGTACCTCACGGCGCGGGTGGCGGACGGGGCGCTGCGCGACGTGGTGCTGCACCCCGTTCCGCCGAGATGACGCTCCTCGCCCGCTGACGCGCCGCGGGGATCAGCCGAGAGGTGTCGTCCCGGCGAGGGAGGTGCGCGGTCGTCAGTCGGCGGCGCGCCGCAGCGCCACGACGGTGAGGTCGTCCGGGCGGTCCCGCAGGTCGGCGGCGAGCCGCAGCACCGCGTCGACCGCCGCGTCCGCCGATCCCGCCCCGCGCAGCGCGTCCACGACCAGCGGCACCGCGGCGAGCGAGCCGTCGACCAGGTCCAGGACGCCGTCGGAGAAGGTGACGAGCAGGTCTCCCGGCGCCAGGTGGACGGTCCGCTGCTCGCGCGGCTCCTCGTCGAGCACGCCGAGCGGCAGGCCCGTCGCCGCGAGCCGCTCCTGCGACCCGTCGGCGCGCAGCAGCACGGTGAGGCCGTGCCCGGCGTCCGCGTAGGTCACGTCGCCGGTGGCGGCGTCCAGCGCGGCGTGGAACGCGGTCGCGAACACGCCGGCGCCCGACAGGTCCCCGTGCAGGAGGGAGCCCGCGTACATCAGCGACCGCGCGACGTCGGCGCCGTGCGCCGAGCCGCGCAGCACCGCGCGGACCGACGCGGCCATGATCCCCGCGCCGGCGCCCTTGCCCATCACGTCGACCAGGCTCAGCACCACGCCGCCGTCGCGGGTGGTCCTCCAGTCGTAGAAGTCCCCGCCCACGGCCCGGCTCGGCAGGCACGCGCCCGCGACCTCGTACCCGGGCACGTCCGGCGCCGTCCGGGGCAGCAGGGCCGCCTGCACCTCGGCGGCACGCTGGAGCTCCGAGTCGATGACCAGCTCCTTCTCCACCCAGGACGCGAGGTCCCGCAGCAGCGAGGCGCTCTCGGCGGGGAACTCGCGGGGCCGGGTGTCCGCGATGCAGAGCGTGCCGACGCGGAACCCGCCCGGTGCCACCAGCGGCTGCCCGGCGTAGAACCGCAGCCCCTCGGGCTGGTCCACGTACGGGTTGTCGACGAAGCGCGGGTCCTGCGACGCGTCCGGGACCACGAGCATGTGGTCGCTCTGCACCGTCGTGCTGCAGAAGGCGTCCTCGCGGGGGACGACCCGCTGGTCGAAGCCGAGCATCGCCTTGTGCACGACGACGTCGCGGTCGACGAGCGAGACCAGGGCCGTGGGGACGCCGAACAGCTGCCGGGCCAGCCGCACCACCCGGTCGAACCGGTCCTCGGCGGGCGAGTCCAGCGCGCCCAGCCGGTGCAGGGCCTCCAGGCGGCGCTCCTCGAGGGGCGGTGTCTGCGTGCTCATCGGCATCGACGGTACGACACGCCCCACGCCGCGCGCAGGTCGGGCCCGCGGGTCAGCGCGCCCACACCCGGGACAGCCGCCAGGTGTTCCGGTCGCCCTCGCGCACCAGGCTGAGGCTGTCGACCGCGCGCAGCACCAGGGCGATCCCCCGCCCGCTCTCGGCGAGGTCGTCCACGGGCTCGGGGTCCAGGTCCACGTCCACGGCCGTCCCGGTGTCGGACAGCTCGGCCTCGATCCGGTCGGGCTGCGCGCGCAGCAGGGCCCGCGCGAGCACGGGGCCGCGACCGACCGGCCGGGTGTGCCGGACGATGTTCGTGGCGATCTCGATCACCGCGGTCTCGAACCGGAACCGGTCGACGTCCGGCACCGCCGGCGCCACCGCCCACAGCCGTGCCAGCGCGTCGTGCACCTCGTCCAGCCACCCGGGCTCCGCCGCGCCGTCCACGCGGAGCTCGACGGCCCCGTCAGCCGGCGGCACCGACCGCGTCCTCGACGGTGGCGTACGGCCGGAGCACCCGGTCCATCGTGGTCAGCTCGAGCACCGTGCGGACCTGCGCGCCGACCCGGGCGATCCGCAGGTCGCCGCCCGCCGCCCGCGCGGACCGCAGCCCGCCGACCAGGGCGCCGAGCCCGGAGGAGTCGAGGAACGTCGTCGGCTCCAGGTCCACGACGACGAGCGTGCGGCCGGCGGCCACCTCGCGGTCGACGGCGGCCTTCAGCTCACCGGCGGCGGCCATCGTCAGCCGTCCCACCACGTGCACCACCGCCGCCTGCCCGACCTGCTCGGTCACCAGCTCCATCGAGACGTCCTCCTCACGCCGTGCGGCGCGTGCGCGCCGCGTCCGGGGCCTGCGCGGCCCCCTCGTCGGCGGCCGGCGTGTACCCGCGGTACCGCAGAGCCTGCACCACCACGCTCAGGACCACCATGTCGTAGACGACCCACACGATGTTCACCGCGGTGCCGACCCACCAGGACAGCCCGAGCGCCGCGCGGACGACCCCGATCACGACGGACACCCCGAGCAGCACCATCGCGAGCAGCTGCGGCCACACCAGGCGCCACTGGCTGGGCGCGCCGTCGGGCCGCACCTTGGGGGTCACGGCGAACCCGAGCGGCCGCTTGAACCACACGTTCGCGGCGGCGGTCCACACGGCCTTGATCCACACCGGGAACAGCGCCAGCGCGTACTGCTGGCCGCGCCACGTCTTCACCCCGCGCGCCGCCACCAGGAACAGCAGCTGGCTGGCCAGGAAGAACGGGATGAACCGCACGAAGAAGTCGACGGTCCACGCGGTCACCGGCAGCACCCCGAAGCACAGGAAGATGATCGGGGCGGCCAGGTAGACCAGCGCGGCGAAGCCCGACAGGTACGACCACATCGTGGCGAAGTACATGAGCTTCTGGCCCACGCTCAGCCCTGGGACGCCCAGGGGGTTCTCCTTGAGCATCACCTGCATGGTGCCCTGGGCCCAGCGCAGGCGCTGGGTCATCATCGTGCCGAGGTCCTCCGGCGCGAGCCCGTGGGCGAGGCTCTCGTGGTGGTAGACGGTCCGCCAGCCGAGGGAGTGCAGCCGCATCGCGGTGGCCATGTCCTCCGTGACGGACAGCGTCGCGACGGGCATGACGGCCTGCGCCTCGCCGGAGCGGTCCACGTCGACGGCCCGCAGCAGCGCCTGGACCGACTCGATCGCGCCGAGCGGGGACCACTCGCGGTCCGCGAGGCGGGCGAGCGCGGGCTCGTCGACCACGACCGCCCCGATCTGGTCGTCCCGCGCGATCGGCAGCGCCGCGATGGCCGCGAGGTCCGCCTGGATGCCCGCGACGTCCTGGGCGACGACCGAGGCCGAGATCGCGTCCACCCGCCGCTGGAACCCGTAGGTCACGTCGGACAGCGACTCCCCGGCGTCGAGCGCGCCGAGCGCCTGCGCGGCGGCCTCCTGGACCTCGTGCAGCACCGCCGCCTGGGCCGCGTCCGGCGCGTCGCGCTGCGCCCGGGCGAGCAGCCGGCGGGACGCGTGCAGCGCCTCCCGCACCGACCGCCCGGTCTCGCGGACGTAGCCGACCAGGCCGAGCTGCATCAGCGCGTCCCGGCGCAGGACGGCGTTGGAGCCGCAGAAGAACGCCGCGTTCCAGCCGTCCTTGCCCTGCTGGATCGGGCCGTAGAACAGCGGCGCCTGGCTGCCGAGCGGGTCGGCCTCCCCCACGTTCGTGAAGAACTGCGGGGTCTGCACGAGCGCGACGCGGTCGTCCTCGAAGTAGCCGAGCGTGCGGTCGAGGATCTGCGGCTCGGGGATCTGGTCCGCGTCGAGGATGAGCAGGAACTCCCCCTCCGTGACGAACAGCGCGTTGTTGAGGTTGCCCGCCTTGGCGTGCCGGGGCCGGTCGGTCCAGTCCTCGGACCGCTCGATGTACCCGACGCCCGCCGCGTGCGCCGCGGCCGCGAGGTCGGGCCGGGACCCGTCGTCGAGCACCCAGGTGCGGTGCGGGTACCGGATGTCGCGCGCGGCCACGGCGGTCCGCATGACCAGCTCGACCGGCTCGTCGTACGTCGTGACGAACACGTCCACGGTGAGGTCCGGCGCGGGCGCCGGCGGCTCCGGGCGACGGCGCGCGCGCCACATGGTCATGCCGAACAGGCACACGTCGAGGAACGAGTACGTCTCGGCGACCACCAGCGGCACCGCGATCCACCACGCCGACCAGTTCACCGACTCCAGCCAGCGCCAGGCGATGTAGTTCACGCCCAGGAGCAGCGTGACCGTCACGACCACCCGGAGCACCAGCTGCTGCCTCATCGGCCCTCCCCCCGCATCGTGCCGACCTCGCCCACGCCCGTGGTCCTCATGCCTCACCCCCGCGGCGTGACCCTACCCACACGGGCCCTGAGGTGCGCGGCGACCCCCGGCACGCGAATCCACCCGCCTGACGGGTCAAGGACGGTCGCGTGATGCCGATCAGACCCCCGTGACAGGGACCAGCCGGGCGACGACGCCGCGCCTGCTCGCCGCCGCGGGCGCCGGGCTGGTCGTGCACGCGCTGATGCCGGGCGGCACGGGGCGAGACGTCGTCTACGTGGGCGTGTGCCTGGCCGCCGCGGTGACCCTGGCGCGGGCCACCTGGCGCGTCACCGGGCCGCAGCGGCGCGCGTGGCAGCTGCTGACGCTCGGGCTGCTCGCCTGGGTGCTCGGCGACACCGTGTGGACGGTGATGGAGCGCGGGCTCGGGCTCGACCCGTTCCCCTCGGTCGCCGACGTCGCGTACGTCGCGTCCTATCCCCTGCTGGCGGCCGGGCTGGTGCGCGCGTTCCCCGCGCCCCCGAACCGGCGGCCGGTCTGGCTGCTCGACGCCTTCATGGTCGCCAGCGGCGGGCTGCTGATGCTGTGGGTGCTCGTGCTCAACCCCGCGCTGAGCGGCTTCGCCGAGGCGCCGCTGGCGACGCTGGTCGGCGCCGCGTACCCCGTCGGCGACGCGGTGCTCCTGGTCGTGCTGGCCCGGTCGTTCGCCGCCGTCGGCGCGTGGTCGCGCGCGCACCAGCTCACGTCGCTGTCGGTCCTGGTGATCATGGCCGCGGACGTGCTGTATCAGCTCGGTGCGTACTGGCCGGCGATCGGCGACCGCGCCTACCTGCTCGACACCCTCTGGCTGCTCGGCTACGTGCTGCTCGCGGCGGCGGCCCGGCACCCCTCGGCGGCGGCCGTCGTGTCGCCCCGGCCGACCGGCGAGCTGACGGGGGTGCACATCGCGTTCCTGTCCGCGTCGGTGGCGGTGCTCCCCGGGACGCTGCTCGTCGAGGCGCTGCGCGGCGGGGACCTGCACCTGGTCGAGGTGTGCTCGGTCGGGATCGCGCTGATGGTGGCGTTCATGACGCGGTTCGGCGGGCTGGTGCGCGAGATGCACCGGCAGCACGCCCGGCTGGAGCACCTGGCCGTCACGGACCCGCTGACGGGGCTGGCGAGCTCGGTCGGCCTCGCGGTCCGCGTGGAGCGGCCCGCGTCGGAGGCCCCGGACGGCACCGTGCCCGCCCTCCTGCTGGTCTCGCTGGACGGCTACCGCGAGGTCGTGGAGACCCTCGGGTACGGGGTCGGCGACGACCTGCTGCGCTCGGTCGCGGCGGCCGTCGCCGCGGACGCCGAGCCGGGGGCGACCGTCGGGCGGATGGGCCGGGACGTCTTCGGCGTGGCGCTCGACGTCACCGGGCCGGACGAGGCCGAGGCGTGCGCGCTGCGCCTGCTGGAGACCCTGCGCGCGCCCCTGCCGGTCCGCGGGATGGACCTGACGGCGGGCGCGCTCGTCGGCGTCGCGGTCGCCACGGCCCGGCCCGCCGGCTCCGAGGGCCTGGTGGCCCGCGCCGACGCCGCCCTCTCCGTGGCGCGGCGCGTGCCGGAGCGGGTCGCGCTCGACCGGACCGGCGGGTGCGACGCGTCCGGGACGGCCCTGCCCGAGGCCGACCTGCTGCGGGGCCTCGCCGACGGTGTGGCCCGCGGGGAGCTCGTCGTGCACTTCCAGCCGGTCGTGGCGGTGCGCGGTGGCGCGGTCGCCGGCGCCGAGGCGCTGGTCCGGTGGCAGCACCCCGAGCACGGGCTGCTCGGGCCCGTCGCGTTCGTGCCCGCCGCCGAGCGCACCGGCCTGGTCCGCCCCGTGACCCTGTTCGTGCTGGACGCCGCGCTCGCGCAGTGCGCGCGGTGGCGGTCCGCCGCGGCGCCGTCGTTCGTCGTCTCGGTGAACGTCTCGGCCCACGACCTGGACGACCCGCGCCTGGTGGCCGACGTGCGGGACGCCCTCGCCCGGCACGACCTGCCGGCGGACGCCCTCGGCATCGAGGTCACCGAGACCATGGCCATGCGGGACGGCGTCCAGGCCGAGCGCACCCTGCGGGCGCTCGCCGACCTCGGCGTGCAGCTCGCGGTCGACGACTACGGCGTCGGCTACGGCTCGCTCGACTACCTGCGCCGCCTGCCGTTCACGGTGCTGAAGGTGGACCGGGCGTTCGTCGCGCCCGCGCTGGACGACCGGGTGTGCGCCGAGATCCTGCGGTCGACGGTCGACCTCGGGCACGCGCTCGGCATGCAGGTGGTCGCGGAGGGCGTCGAGGACCCCCGGACGCTCGCGCTGCTGCGGGACCTCGGGTGCGACGCCGCCCAGGGCTGGGCGCTCGGGCGGCCGGAGCCGGCGGCGGCGATGGACGCGCTGCTGGCGGCCGCCGGACGGCAGCGCGGCGTGGTCGAGCCCCGGACCGGAGAGCCGACCGCGAGCGCCGCGAGCACCCGCGCCTGACCCTCAGGCGTCCTGCGCCGCCGGACGCCGCGCGCGCCCCGACGCCCTGCGCCGCCCCGCGGACCGGTACCACTGCGCGCACAGGAGCACGGTCAGCGCGACGTGCGCCGCGTCGCCGCCGTAGGACATGAGCACCGCGGCGGCCTCGGCGTCCGCGACGACGACCCCGGCCGGCGGCCGGGCGTACAGGGACGTCGCGATCACGCGGTGCGCGGCGACGCCGAGGACGAGGACGACGAGCCGGGTCCGGAAGCCCGGGCGGTGCGGCGCGGGGTCCGGGCCGACCAGCGCGGCGGTGAGCAGGCAGCCCGACGCCAGCACGTGCGCGAGCACCAGGGCGTGCACGGCCGGGTCGGCGAGCATCCGCCCGAGCAGCGGCGAGCGGTACAGCACCACGAGCGAGCCGACGCTGAGCACGGTGGCGGTCACGGGGTGGGAGACCAGGCGGACGGGTGCGCCGCGCAGCAGCCGGGCGAGCTGCCGGGCGCGCTCCACGTCGAGGGCCCGCAGGGCGAGCGTCACGGGTGCGGCGCCGACCAGCAGCAGCGGGGCCAGCATGCCGACCACCAGGTGCGCGGCCATGTGGGCGACGAGGGGCCGCCCGACCGGTACCGGCACCGCCACGGCGCCGAGCACGAGCAGCACGCCGCCCACCCAGGCGGCGGTGCGGCCGGCCGGCCACGGGCGACCCCGGCGGCGCTCCTGCGCGGCGGCGGCGAGGTAGGCCGCGAGCGCCGCCGCGAACGGCAGCAGCACCGCGGGCGCGACGCCCGCTGCCCCGTGGGTGTGCACGTCAGCCCGCCGCCGGGCGCCGTGCCGCGACGAGGGTGAGCGCGATCCCGACGACGAGCAGCGCCAGCCCGCCGAGGTTCCACGCGAGGTCGTACGGCAGGAGCTCGACGTCGTACCGGACCTGGTGCAGCCGCAGCACCTTGTGGTCCACGACGCCGTCCCACAGCTGGAACAGCCCCGCCCCCACGCCGAGCCCCGCGCCGGCGACCCGGCCCTGCACCCCGCCGGTCCGCCGCGCGTCGAGCAGCAGGAACACCCCCGCCACCGCCGCGACGAGCTCGAACGCGTGCAGCAGGCCGTCGGTCAGGAGGCCGACCCGGAGGGTGGAGCCGTCGTAGAAGTGGTGCCAGCCCAGCAGCTGGTGGAACACGATCTCGTCCACGGCGGCCATCGCGGCGACGCCGAGCAGGAACGCCCCCCAGAAGGTCCGGTCGCGCAGCACCGCGCGGGTCCCCCGCCGCCCCGCCGCAGGTCGTCCGTCCGTCATCCGTCCGCCCCTCCCGGAGTCGGCGGGCCTCGCCTGCTCGGGGCCGTCCGGCGACGCTAGCGCGGGGCGCCCCGGCGGGCTCGTCGGGCGCCCGCCGGACGAGCGGCACTGTCGTTTAGTAGACGCTTCAAGTATTGTCGCGGGACCGACCGGCGCCCCGCGCCGTGCCGCACCAGCCGAGGAGACCCCCATGCCCGACCGCCGACCCACCGCGGCCGAGCGCCAGGCCCGCCTGGCCGCCGTCCGAGCCGAGCAGCGCGCCACGGAGCGGCGCCGCGCGATCACGATCGGCTCGATCGCCGGGGCCGTCGTCCTCGTGCTCGTGGGCGTCGCCGCCTGGGTGCTGATCGGCGCCGGCCGCCAGGCGGCCGACCTCGAGGCGCAGGCCGAGCAGGAGATCGACGGCGTCGAGGCGTTCGACGGCCTCACCTTCAACCACGTGACCGCCGCCGTCGACTACCCGCAGAGCCCGCCCGCCGGCGGCGACCACAACGCCGCGTGGCTGAACTGCGGCGTGTACAGCGAGCCGGTGCCGGACGAGAACGCCGTGCACTCCCTCGAGCACGGCGCCGTGTGGATCACCTACGACCCCGAGCTGCCCGCCGACCAGGTCGCGACGCTCGAGGCCATGGCCGCGAACCAGTCGTACGTGCTCGTCTCGCCCTACGAGGGCCTGGACTCCGCCGTCGCGGTCAGCGCCTGGGGCTACCAGCTGAAGGTCGACTCCGCGGACGACGAGCGCCTGCCGGTGTTCGTGCAGAAGTACCTGCTCAACCCGGAGCTCGCCGAGGTCGGCGCCCCCTGCTCGAACGGCGTGGGCACGCCCGCGTGACCTCGCCCGACGCGCCGGACGCCCCGGACGCCGCCGACGCCCCCGCCACCGACGCCCCCGCGGGCGCGGTGCGGGGGCACGGGCGCGCCGTCCTCGTGGTCGTCGTGGTGGCCGCGCTCGCGCTCGGGGCCCTCGCGGGCGCGCTGCTCGCCCGGCAGCCGGTGCTCACCGCCGCCCCGGAGGGCTCCGTGGACGCGGGCTTCGCCCGGGACATGCAGGCGCACCACGCGCAGGCCGTCGAGCTCGCCGTCCTGCTCCGGGACCGCAGCACCGACGAGGAGGTCCGGACGGTGGCCCTCGACATCCTGCTGACCCAGCAGAACCAGATCGGCCAGATGGCCGGCTGGCTGTCGACGTGGGGGCTGCCCGCCGCGGGGTCCGACGTCCCCATGGCGTGGATGGCCGGCGACCACGCGCACGAGACCGCCGCGGCCGACCCCGGCGAGACCGGCTACGCCGCGATGCCCGGCTGGGTGTCCCGGGAGGACCTGGCCCGGCTCACCGCGGCGAGCGGCACGGAGGCCGACCGGCTCTTCCTGCAGCTGATGCTCCCGCACCACGAGGGCGGCGTGCAGATGGCGGAGTACGCCGTCGAGCACGCCCGCCGGCCGCAGGTCGTCGCCCTGGCGCGGACGATCGTCACGTCCCAGGCGCGCGAGATCGCCGTGCTGCAGGACATGCTCGCCGCCCGGGGCGGCCAGGTCGACGCGTCCTGAGCCGCGTCAGGCGTCGTCGCGGGCCCGCAGCTCCAGGCTGATCTGGTCGGCGTCGAGCACCTTGAGGGCCTCGGTGAGGGCGCCGGAGCTCGCCGTGCCGAGGTCCCGCACCCGCAGCAGGGCGGTGCGCTGGGCGTCCAGCATGGCCATCCGCAGGTCCCGCAGCTGCGCCTCCACGGAGGTCCGGTCCCGGTCGGCGTCGTCGTCGCTCTCCACCTGCAGCTTCTGCCGGGCCGCGATGCGCCGGGCGCGGTCCAGCACCACGTCGTCGTAGGCGCTGCCGTCCGGCCGGCGCAGGTCCGGCCGCTCCAGCAGCTCGACGGCCGCGCGGGTCATCTCGCTCCCGAGCCGGTCGACGTCGGCCCGGTCGTCCGCACCGTCCCGGGACAGGCCCAGCACGCGGACCAGCCAGGCGAGCGTCCCGCCCTGGACCAGCAGCGTCCCGGCGGCGACGGTGAACGCGACCAGGACGAGCAGCGCGCGGTGCGGGGTGTCGTGCGGCAGCGACTGCGCCGCGGCCAGCGTGACCACGCCGCGCATCCCGGCCCACACGAGCACCGCGCCCTCGCGGGGGCCCAGCGGCTCGGCCTGCAGGTAGTCGATGTCCGCGATGCGCCGGGTGATGCGGGTGCGCAGGCGCACGCGGCGGTGCTCCGGGGAGTCGTCACGCCCGACGTGCGGCTTGCGCCCGCCGAGGACGCGGCGCAGGTCCTCGGGCGGGCGCCCGCCGGAGCGGCCGGCGGCCTCCGTCGCGCCCCCGTCCTCGCCGCCGGCGCCCGGCGGCCGGCCGGGCAGGCGCAGCTGCGCGAGCTCCTCCGGGCCCAGGCCGTCCAGGGCGTCCGCCCGGTCGTTGATCGCCGACAGGTACCCGCGCACCGTGACGCCGCGGCGCGCGCGGCGGGACAGCGTGGTCAGCAGGAACGCGACGTAGCCGGTGCGGACCACCAGCACCACCGCGGCGGCGAGCACCCCGAGCCAGAACGCCCGCCACAGGCTGCCGTGCTCGTCCAGGACCTCCACGACCAGGCCGTACAGCTCCAGCCCCATGAGCAGGAACACCGCGCCCTCGAGCAGCAGCTCCAGCGTCCGCCAGTTCGCGGCCTCGGCGATCCGGTCCTGCGGCCGCAGCCGCACGCTCCCTGCCCCGGACACCAGCCCGGCGGCGACCGTGGCGACCAGCCCGGACGCGTCGAGGTGCTCGGCCGGGATGTAGGCCACGAACGGGACGATGAACGAGATGGCCGTCGTCAGGTGCGGGTCCGCGATCCTGGACCGGACCAGCAGGCTGACCTTCCCCACCACCGCACCGATCGCGACGGCCACGACGACGGCGAACGCGAAGTCCCCCGCCACCTCCCAGAGGGTCACGGAGGCGGCCGTCGCGGCGATCGCCGACCGCAGCAGCACGAGCGCGGACGCGTCGTTCAGCAGGCTCTCCCCCTCCAGCACCGTCACGACCCGCGGACTGACCCCCGACCGGCGCACGATCGAGGTCGCCACCGCGTCCGTCGGGCTGATCACCGCGCCCAGCGCGATGCCGGTCGACAGCGAGATGTCCGGGATCAGCCACGAGAACAGCACCCCGAGCGCGAGCGACGTGGCCACGACCAGCAGCACGGACAGCCCGCTGATCGCCGTGAGGTCGCGCCGGAAGTCCATCGTCGGCATCGAGACGGAGGTCGCGTACAGCAGGGGCGGCAGCACCACGCCGAGGATCCACTCGGGCTCGATCTCCACCGCCGGCACCGCGGGGACCAGGCTGATGAGGACGCCGAGCGCCACGAGCAGCAGGGGTGCGGCGACGCCCACGCGCGGGGCCAGCGCGGTGACGCCCACGACGGCGACGGCCGCGACCACCCCGATCATCAGCAGGTCCATGCGCGCCCCTCCGCCCGTCCGTGGCCCGTCCCGTACCGCCCGCACGGTCATCCGGCCGGGTCGAGGTTACGTCGGCCGGCCCCGGTTCGGCTTAATGAGATTGAGTATCAGTTGTGTTAGCGTCGCCGCATGACCTTCACGACCCGCCCCCGACCGCGCCACGCCGCGGCCCTCGGCCTCGGCCTGTCCGTCGCCCTCCTCGCCGCCTGCGCCCAGCCCGGTGCCACGCAGCCCGCGGCGACGCAGGACCCCGCCACCGCCGCCCCGGCCGAGGCCGCGACCGTCACCCCGCGCCTCGTCCTCACCTACGACGGCGGCATCCAGGTGCTCGACGCGACCTCCCTCGAGGTCGTCGAGGACCTGCCGCTCGACGGCTTCAACCGCCTCAACCCCGCGGGCGACGGCCGGCACGTCCTCGTGTCGACCACCGGGGGCTTCCGCGTGCTCGACGCCGGCACCTGGACCGAGCCCCACGGCGACCACACGCACTCCTACACGAGCGACCCCGTGCTGACCGACGTCACGTGGCCCGCGGAGAAGCCCGGCCACGCCGTCCCGCACGAGGGCCGCACCGCCCTGTTCGACGACGCCACCGGCACGATCACCGTCGTGGCCTCGGGCGAGCTCGCCGACGCCGACGCCGAGGTCCGCGAGGTCACGACGCCCTCCGCGCACCACGGCGTGGCGGTCGCGCTCGCCGACGGCCGGCTGGTCGTCTCCGAGGGCACCGAGGACGCCCGCACCGGCATCCGCGTGCTCGACGCCGACGGCACCGAGATCGCCGCGTCCGACGCCTGCCCGGGCGTGCACGGCGAGGCCGTCGCCGCCGACGAGGCCGTGGTCATCGGCTGCGAGGACGGCGCCGTGGTCTACGCCGGCGGGGCCATCACCAAGGTCGCGGCGCCCGACGCCTACGGCCGCATCGGCAACCAGGCCGGCACCGAGGCGTCCCCGATCGTGCTGGGCGACTACAAGTCCGACCCCGACGCCGAGCTCGAGCGCCCGACCCGCGTCTCGCTGATCGACACCCGCACCGCCGGCCTGCGCCTCGTGGACCTGCCCGCGTCGTACACGTTCCGGTCCCTGGGCCGCGGCGAGGGCGGGGAGGCCCTGGTGCTCGGCACCGACGGCGCCCTGCACGTCATCGACCCCGAGGCGGGCACGCTCGTGCGGTCCATCCCGGTGATCGACGCCTGGGAGGAGCCCGACGAGTGGCAGTCCCCGCGGCCGACGCTCACCGTCCTGGACGGCTCCGCGTACGTGACCGACCCCGCCACGAGCTCGGTGCACGCGGTCGACATCGTCTCCGGCGAGGTGTGGCGCACCGCCACGCTCGACGTCACCCCGAACGAGCTCACGGGCGTCACGGGCGACGTCGACGAGCACGCCGGCCACGACGAGCACGACCACGCGGACGAGGAGCACGGCGCGGACGACTGACCCGTCCCGCCCGTCCCCCCGCACCACCGCGGAGCGGAGCGCCCTGCCCGGCACGCCCGGCGTGCTCCGGCCGAGCGCTCCGCTCCGCCACGTCGACCACCCCGGAAG